>JANORL010000127.1:0-3574 GCA_031415295.1 Polyangiaceae bacterium
GGCGGGCGTAAACATGTAATCGAAGTGCATATACCGCTGCGGCTCCGTCTTTCCGCAGGTGTGCAGCCCATCGTAGTCCAGGGTGTACCACATGGCTTGTCGTGAATCGATGCGGAACACGCTCTCCGTCGCACTCACCAAGAGGCGGCCCTTGATGGTGCGCCCGTCATACACATCGAGACGAAATTCGAGGACGCCCCCTTGGGGAGGCGCTTGGGGTTGCACCGCCTGGGTGGACGAGGCGCACCCCGTAGCCAAGAACAAGAACCCCAGAAACGCCATTCGTATGACTACTTGTTGCATGAAACCACTCCGTCGTTCCCGGGTACGCCAAACCCATCGTTATGATGCCAGCCGCAGGCGTGCGACAATTCGTGGACCATATTCTTCGTCTGACAGTCAGCGCTGATGCTGCGCTGACACCACTTGATCTCGTTCCAGGGCTCGAGGCAGGTCTGGCCGTGATCGTCAACGAATCCAGTTTTGGTTCCGCCTGGAGGGTCTTTTGGTGAGGTCTTCGCACATCCTGCCGCCGCGTCCGCGTCGACACGATGTTACCCCACTGGTCGCTACCGCCCATCTGGAGCGTGCAACCGAAGCGGTCGTGCAGGGCGAGGAAGTCGTACGCCTGAAGCAGCATGTACGAAAACTCCGTGTAAGAAATGCCTTGCTCGCGGCCTTCCAACCGCATTTTCACGGAGTCTCGGGCGATCATGGCATTGACAGAAAAATGCTTGCCTACGTCTCTGAGGAAATCCAGGAGGTGAAGCGGCCCGAGCCAATCGGAGTTATCGACGAGGATCGCGCCGGTGCCATCGGTGGAATGGAAGTCCAGGAAGCGTTCGAGTTGGCGACGGAGCCCAGCTAGGTTCTCTTTGAGCTTCACGCTGCTGAGCATGGTGCGCTCGGATTGCTTTCTGCTCGGGTCGCCGACGAGACCCGTGCCACCGCCTACGACCGCGATAGGACGGTGTCCGGCGCGCTGGAGGCGGGCCAAGGCGACCACGGGCATTAGGCTGCCGACGTGGAGGCTTTCAGCAGTGGGATCGAACCCTACATAACCCGTGACGCTTCCGGTGCGGAGATTACTCCAGAGATCTGGGACGATACCTGGTGGACCAGGCCGCGCTGGGAAAGTTCTTCTTGCAAATCGCCTGTCATGTGGGGAGGAACCATATCAGAGTGTCCGAGCTTGAGCGAAAATATTAGCGGAGGGAGTGGTTACATCCACGGGGTCTTCATCGCCCCGATCTGCGTCAGGAGTTCGAGGTTGTTCGAGTACACCCATTGCTTGATAATTTTGCTGCTTTTGAATTGCAGGACTTGGAGGGCGTGCATGGCCACCAACTGATTGGTGGTCGTGAACAGCGGCAATGGTCCTTTGAACGTTCCTTGAAAAACTGCTTCCGTTATGACGTAATCGCTCGCGGCGAACTGCGTTGGCTTCGCGGTCACTTTCAGGTCTGGACAAGTCGTGAAGAAATCCGCCAGGGAACGCTGGGCCTCGTCTTTCATCATGGGTCCAGGCTTCGCATAATCCTCGCACACGTAATCATGACTCGTCAAACCCATGATTTCATCAATGTTATGCGTGTCCATTGCGGCGAACATTTCATTGGCCAATTCGAGGTTTGTCGCCTCTTCTCGCGTCCCCTTCGGCGCCATTACATCCGTGCCCATGGGCAGCGCGGTCGTCACGGGCCGGAACTGCGTTTGCGCAGGCAAGAGCCTCGGCTCGATCTGCCCAAGGTTCGTTACGGTGTCGACGTATTCGCGCTCAGTCTTCACAAGACCATCGTCGTCGAACGTAACTACCATTGCGCCGACTAACCCAAGTCGCCTTTCGTCCACCCGCGTACCCATCATCTTGCCCGCAGCGCGGGTGCCGCTGAACACGAATTCGATGACCGGTGCCGTTTGACCAACCCAAATGCGTCCCCTGGTGATCTTCGCGTCCTTCCAAACTCTAAACGATTCTCCCAAGTCTTCTTCGATTGCTGCGCGCCCATGAACGCCATTGGTGGCGATCAGCGACTCTACCCCATCTTCGGCCCACAACAACGCGGCCTTTTTGGCATCGAATGCTGCGTTTGTGGGCATTGGGGGACGAGTGGCCAGGCGCGAAGTGCGGGCAAATCCGAATGGACATTGTCTACGCCGAAGGATCGCCGAGCAACTGACGAATCTCCCGAAGACGCGCTTGGGAAGCGGGATCGTCGGGCGACTTTACAAACCGCAGGCAATCGAGCGGGGAGCAATCGTCAACGTCCCGTGCTTGCGGATTTGCGCCGTACGCCAGCAGCAGCTTGATCATGTCGACGTCCAGGCCACGCGCGGCGAGGCCAAGCGCCGTCATCGCGCCGTCGCCTCCCCAGTCGTCGATCATTTTGGTCGCACCACAAAGAAGGAGGAGCCGAGCCATCTCCAGATAACCGTGCTCGGCACACCAACGAAGCGGCGAATAGCCCACGTTGTCACGTACATTGGGATCCGCGCCCTGAGCGAGCAGGAGGCGCGCGGCATCGATGTTGTTCATCAATACAGCCGTCAAGAGCGGGTCCCCGTCCTTGTTCACGTCCCAACCGTTGACTTTGGCGCCATGCCGCAGGAGCAGCACGACCAGCTCGATCGGTCCGGCAGGCTCCGGTTCGCCAGGATCGTCCTCGCTAAAATCTTCGAGCTCCCAAATCGCTGCGAGCAAGGGGAGAATATCTTTGCCGCGGCGAGATTTACCATATTCATTTGGATCTGCGCCAGTGGCAAGAAGTGCCGCGAGGCGTTCGACATCTCGCGTTTGAATGGCCTCGAGAAGGGAGTTAGACATGATTCTCTTTACTTTCCGGCCATGGGATGGCCTTTGGCGCACACGATCAATTTTAGCGCTTCGCAGTTGTTGATTCCATCTTGGGTTTCGTTAATCGGCGGCCAGTGCCTGTCGTCTGGTTTGCCGCCGAAGCACTTGTTCTGCACGGCCCATCGCGCCGCCAGACAGGCCTGCCGTTGCACGATGCTGAGCAGGACCAAGGAGCAGGGAATGTTCACCGTGCGGCCCTTTTCTAGCTTTTTATCCAACGCGTTTTCTGAGGGGCAAGGCGCGGCAAACCCCTTCTTGGACTTGCAAATCTTGTTCATCTCCTCGCCCAGGCGATCGAGCTCGTCGTTCTCACACGTCTGTCCCGGCCACCTCCGCGGCAAAACAATCGGCGGCGATGTCGTCGTTGTTGTCGCAGTCGCCGTCGGGGTTGCAGTTGCCGTAGGCACCGGCGTTGCTGTGGTCGTAGGGATGGCTGTGGTCGGTGCTGTCGTCGTCGCCGAATAAACGACGAGCTGCACAGTGATCACCGCAGCACCCATGACCACGACCAACCCGAGCAAGCATGGAGGCGAAGCAAGACAAGCGGCCACCGGTATTGCGGGATTTCCAAGGAATTCACGCGATTCCGGCGGGGCAAGGTCGCGCTCGAGATTCGCCGAATGGCGCAGCGGAAGGTCGTCCACGGTGAACGAGCGGATCTTGGTCGCAATGCATGTTTCCAGCTCTTCATCGCCAAGAGTGGATTCGACCACCATAATA
>JANORL010000128.1:0-10301 GCA_031415295.1 Polyangiaceae bacterium
CGAAGCCTGGTTGGTCCGAGCGTGCGAACGAAATAACGCTTCAGCAACCCGGTTCTGTGTCGGGCGCGTGGGGAGCAACGGCATCGGGCTTGAAACGTCGACGTATTCCCGCTGCAGCCATCTTGCTCGTTTGTGGCGCGATGCTTTTGGGCATCGCAGTGGCCATTGCGGTCGTCACGAGTAAATCGCCCCAGTCGAGCGAACTGTCAGCTAGTTCGGCCATTGCTGTAGACTCGGCTGCTGCGCCAGACTCTGCTTCTGCCGGATCGGTGACCAATGCTTCCGCAACGCTCGAGCCTGCCGGATCGGCCGCTCCGAGCGCATCCGTTTCGTCCGCGTCCACGACGTCCAAATCGCGTTCGACCGGACGATCGAGACCACCACCTCCGCCGGGGACGGGGACGACGAAAGATCCGTTTGGCATGGACCGCAAATGAATCGGAATTGTCGTGGATTGGTGTCTTTGCTGCTCGCGTCGTCATTGACGCTGTCGGGCCCTTTGGCGTTGGCTTCCGACGAAAGCCGAGAAAAGGCAGCGCAACAGTTTTTCGTGGAAGCGATGCGTCTCATGTCCGCGAAAAAATATGCTGATGCGTGCGAAAAATTCGCTCAATCGCTCGAATTGGATCCGGGTATGGGCACTCAATTTCGACTCGCCGAATGTTATGAAAAATTAGGGCGGCTCGCGACGGCATATGAACAATACGTGTCGGTTGCAGAGGCGGCACAAGAAGCGGGCAAAAAGGATCGCGAGACCGTTGCGCGTAAACGTGCTGATGCGCTCGAACCACGCGTGGCTCGACTAACCATCGTCATCAGCTCCGCGTTGCTCGAAGTGCCGGGTCTCGAAGTCATTCGTGACGGTGCGGTTCTTCCCAAAGAACAGTGGGGAACGCCGAGTTATATTGATCCGGGTGATCATGTCGTGACCATCAAGGCGACTGGACGATTGCCACTCGAAAGCAAGTTGTGGGCGGAAGGCGCAGCGCGGCTCGTTGTGAATATCACGTCGCTAGAAAAGCCACCGCCTGTCGAGGCACCACCGCGGAGCAAAACTCCGGCGATTGTAATGGCAGCGGGCGGAGGATTGGGCATTTTGCTGGGTGCGACGTTCGTGGGTATACGCGCGTCGAAAGCTTCCGAAGCTGAAGGTTTACGCGATACGATCAAAGGGGCGGGCGGGCATTGCCGAGTGGATCGTCCGGCTCAATTTGCTGCACAGTGTGAATCGTTGTCGTCTGCCACATCTACCGGTGATGGTTTTGGTACCGCGTCGATTCTTGGTTTTGCGTTGGGTGCTGGAGCGCTGGGTGCTGCGGGCGTTTATCTGCTTTGGCCCGAGACAAAAGCGCAGCAATCGGGTAGTGTCAAAATCCAATGGATTCCCACCGTTTCACCAGGCTCGGCCGGTTTGACGGTCAGGGGGACGTTTTGAGGTGTTTCATGCGTTTTTCATCGATCGCTATGGCCCTCGGTACCGCGTCGACGCTCGGGTTTTTCCTTTGGGCGTCGGGTTGTTCCAATCTCTCCGACGATTGTGAACTCAATCTGAATTGCCCGGCCGTATTCATTGACAAACCCAATTGCAGCCAGCCAGTTTTTCCAGGTAATTGCGATGCGTGTTTGCAAACCTTTTGCTGCAAAGAAATGTCCGATTGCATCATCAACAGCTCTTGTCTCAATTATTGCGTCGCGAGCATTCTCCCGAGCCCGGCCGAGTGCACGATGGCGCCGGGACAGCGAAAAGAAACATTTGATGCCGTGACGACGTGCATGAAATCGAAGTGTGCCGACAAGTGTCCACCCGACGATGGTTGCAATCCGGTGACCCACAATGGTTGCGCGAACGATGGTTCATCATGCGATCTCGCATATCCTGGATTTTTCGGCTGTTATAAGCCTGTGGATATGCCGGCGGAGATCTGTAAATCGTGCAATTTTAATGCAACACCCTATTGCGGATCGGGTTTACGTTGCCATCCCGTTACCAATACGTGTGCCCGTTATTGTTGTAATGACAGCGATTGCGGCACTGGACGTTGCGAACTCGATCCTATGCTTGCATTTGGCGCCGAGATCGCCCGAGCGGACAACAAAGTGGGCTTGTGTGTGAACAAAGCCCCCATGCCCGAGGGGCCCGCGTGTGACGCGCCGGCGACGTCCATGTCTCTTGGGACGTGTTTTGCTGGGTTTCCGGGAATGTGAGTCGCCGCTGATTCCCCTGACGCGCAGATAAGTCAACGAGCGGCGAGCTTCACCTTGCTCCGAGCCGTTCCCTTTGCTACGTCGCCTCGGGTGCGACGCTTTGTTCCTCACGCGTTTGTGTTGTCCACGTTTGTCACTGCTCCCGCGTTTGCTCATGGCGGAGCAGGCGGCCCTCCCATCGAGGTTCCGCGACCGTCCGCGGGTGATGGCGCCAAGGCTTACGACGTCGTGAAAGACGTCGAAGCCAAAGCTTTGGATCAGAAAACCAAAAAACTCGTCGCTTCATCCATCGAACAAGCCCATGAATCGCTGGAACGTGCGCATGGAGCGCGTGTGGCGGGTGACGTGGCGCATGCGAACATGCTCGATGGATTGGCGCTTGAGTGGGCGGAGAGTGCTCGCGATCTGTTGCGCGCCGCGTCCGCCGAACAAGCTGCATCCTCGGCAGCCGACAAAGCGCGTGAAGCCGCAATGCGAGTTGAACGAGCGCGTGCGCTACTCGAAGAAACGCAAGCGCGTCAGGGTCGGGCCGATGCGGAACTCGAAAAAGCGTTGACCACGGAACGTGAAGCGCGTGAACGTGCCGCACAAACCGAAGCCGCACGTCTCGCCGCGGGCAAAGCCGCCGCGTCGGCACCGGTACCGAAGGCACGCAAAGACAAACCTGCACCCGCAAAAGGCGGCGGTTCGTCCAAACCCGCTAGCGCGCCGAAAAAGAAGGGCAAGTGATGAAAAGGCTCGCTATCGTTTCGTTTGTCCTGGCTTTTGCAGCGTGTGCTCCCATTCCGCGCCCCGCGGTATTCGCCGAAGTCGACGCGGTTCATGACAACCGTGCGTCGACCGAGGATCGGAAGCTGGCCCCCACCGCCTACGCCCACGCGGACAAACTCCGTACCGAGGCGCGAGCCGCTTTCGATGCTGAGGATGTCGCAGGCTCGCAGATCCTCGCGGAACGGTCTCTCGCGGCTTACGCGCACGCTCTCGTGTACGCCCGAATCGCGCGTGCTGAAGCTGAAGCGAAAAATGCCGATACGGCCCTCGCGGCGTCGCAAACGGAACTGACCACACTCGATGCCGAACAAGCGCGTGTCTCGGCGGAAGTCACGGCCCTCGAAGCGCGGATTCGTGTCTCGAAGGATGCGCAACCCGTGGTGCCATCTGGCCAAACGAGCGGTGAACGTGAGGCTGCCAGGCTTGCCGCCGTGCGATCGTTGGCGCTCGAAGCGAAGATGTTGTGCACGGGGACGCGTCTTCTTTTGCCCTCGATTCCCGAAGGATCTCCTGCTCCTGTGGGTGCGCCGGACCGATCGGCCGTGATAGCGCAGCTTGATGAAGCTGAACTCTTTGTGACCAAGACAAACGAGTCGATTGCCGCTGGCGGCCCTGCACCGATTGACCTGGCCACGCGTGCTCGTGCAGCGTGTTTGTCCGTGCTCACGAACATGCGTCGCAGCTTGACGCCAGCAGGACGCGCTCCCGGTGGAGGCGATGCGTTGCTCGGCGAAATTTCCGCAACAAGACTGTTTTCTCCGTTCCGAGACGAACGAGGCGTTGTCGTCACATTGCGCGACGTGTTTAGTGGTGACAAACTCACACCGACTGCAACACAACGGATTGAAGCGCTTGGGCGTATCGCCAAGACAAACCGAAGTTTTCCCGTAGCCGCCGTGATCCATCACGAGAAAGAACCGTCGACCAAAGAAGTAGCGGCTTCCAAGGGTCGGTCCGATGCTCTCGTGGCTGCGTTCCGGTCGGCTGGTATCGCGACTGTCAACGTGCTCGAGGCTGGTAATGCGGCTCCCGTCGTCGACCCTCGTAGTGCCGAAAGCAAGCGGAATGCGCGTGTCGAGATCGTCTTCATCACGCCGGAAACTTTTTAGTAGAATGTTGTCCCTTTTCCGATGCGATACGACGTCATGATGCGATCCAATTCGGCGGCTTCGTTTGTGGTGCCCATGCTCGTGCCCATGCTTGTGGCTAGTTTGGCGAGCTGCGCCGATCCAACGAAGCAGGAGCAAATCGCGGTCGATGTTCTGGCGAAAATCGCGCCGATTGCGGATGCCGAAGTCGCTCAGGTTCGTCGTGGTCTACCCGCAGGCGCCAAGCTCTTGGGCGAACAGGTCGAAGTCGAGCCGGGGACGAACCTCGTGGCGCTTCAACGCGTCGTGCGTGGAGCGCGGGTCAACACGGAAGATCTACGTACTTCCAAGTGCACGTTTTTCTCGTTTACGGATACCACGGGAATTGTTCAGCGTAGTGAGATCGACCCGGACAACCTCGCGCAAAAGCAAATATTCACCGTGTTTCCGGCGTTGAAAAAGGCTCTGGAGCCGAACGCGGGTGTCGTGGAAGCTTGGGGCGACATGGAAGAGATGCGGATTGCCAAGGTCGGCCCTGAATACCAATGGGTCGTTGCGCACGCCGTTCGCGACAAAGAGGGTCAAACCAAAGGTCTATTCGTGACCGGTTGGTCATTACGACGGTTTGCATACCATATCGATCAAGCTGCCCGAGACGACCTTCTCAAAGCCGTGGAGCGTGAGCGTCAGGTCAAGGTTCCGTTGGTTTATGTATTTGTCGTGAAAGACGGCAAAGCGTACGGTGCACCCATGGCTCCGGACGTGAATGCGCGTGCAATCGAGGGGCTGGATTTGGTCACGAAAACGCAAAATGGTCCATTTCGAGGGCATCTCGATATGACCGGACGCGTTTTTGGCATTGC
The DNA here is from genome assembly GCA_031415295.1 of Polyangiaceae bacterium. Lineage (GTDB taxonomy): Bacteria > Myxococcota_A > Polyangia > Polyangiales > Polyangiaceae > Polyangium. The sequence continues at coordinate 4,928 of JANORL010000128.1, forward strand.
GGCGCAAAAAGCACCGACCATTGGGGAGTCGGCCGTGCTTGCCGTCATGATCTCGGAGCTTTGACGGGAACGGTCCCCGTGACGAAGATTGTTCCGCCACCTCCGGTACAAAAAGTCAAACGCCGCCGGCGTATTCTTTTCGTCGCGATTCTCGCCATCGTTCTGCTGCTCTTTGTCGATCAAATGGGCGTACGTGAACTTTCTGGCCGCGATTTTCCCCTTACCGACCCATTGGCTGAATCCCTTCGTGCGCACGTGGTCGAACTCGCGAAACCGTCGTGGAATGGTCGTGTTCCTGGAACAGAAGGTAATGCCGCTGCGGCTCGGTACCTCGAAGATGCTTTGAAAGCGGCAGGTCTGGGGCCATTTCCATCAGTGGGTGGATACCTCGTACCCCTCGCGGATTCTCGTCTTGGCCACAACGTCCTTGGTTGGATTCCTCCCGAAGATCCCAATGTGTCACGTGGCGTCATCGTCCTCGGGGCGCATTTCGATCACGTTGGCCCGACGTCCGAAGGTGTGCTCCTCGGTGCGGACGACAATGCCTCCGCTGTGGCCGTGATTCTTGGGGCACTTCCATTGCTTCTCCAAGTAAAACCTCGTCCGTATGGCATCGCCGTGGTTTTGTTCAATACGGAAGAGGCTCCGTATTTTGGAACGTCGCGGCAAGGCTCGCGAGCGTTCTTTTCGTCATTACCACCGGAAATCGAATCGGCGAAATCCATTCGATTGGCTATCGCGATGGATCTCGTTGGTGGTGTCGTTTGGCGCCGAACGGCGGACACGATTTATGCGTGTGGTGCGGAAAAAACGACGGGCCTACCGGGGGTTGTCGATGCCGTGCACGAAGACAAGCTCGATGTGCGGCGTTTGGGTATCCATACCGTTGAAAATATTCCTGGATATCGCCCGAGTGCTTTTTCGGATTATGATGTATTTCGCGACAATCATATTCCGTTCTTGTTTCTTTCGAGCGGACGTACGCCGCGTTATCATCACGCATCCGATGTTCCCGAGACCTTGTATTACGATCGTATGGCGCGCACTTCGCGTTGGATCCACAAATTCGTCGAACAATTCTCAAATTCGACGGATACCTTTGCGTTTGATCCGCGCGGTGAAGATTATGCTGCCGATCGCGATTCCTTGCGCTGGGCATTCGATTCAGCTGTGAAACCTTGGAGTTCCATTTCGGGGACGAGTCCCATGTCGGCGATCCGTCTTCTGGGCGATCGCTCGCGCCTCGAAGCACTGGCGGATCCACTGCACGTATGGACTCCTGCCGATGCACTTGCGATCGAACGCGCAAGTTTTCGCCTCCAATGTTTGCTATATCGTTATCCCATCTGCTTTACGCTTTGAGCAATACCTTCTAGAATCGAGACTGCCATGCGTCATTCCTTCGTTTCGTTGGCCTGCCTTGCGGCAGCGTCTGTACTTGTTGCTTGCGGCCGGTCGAACCTGGACGACTTCTTCGTGTCCGCGAATCCATCGGGAGGCGCCGGAGGCGATGGTGCGTCGGGAGGAATAGGCGGCAACGGGGGCGGTATAGGTGGCACGGGCAACGTGGGGGCTACCGGAGGAACGGGTGGTTTTCCATCGAGTTCCAGCAGTGGAACGGCGGGAAGCGGCGGGTTTTGCGGCGACGGTTTCGTGCAAGGCTTCGAGGAGTGCGACGACGGTAATACGAACAGCAACGATTCGTGTCTCGACTGTCGATTCGCTCAGTGCGGCGATGGCGTGGTGTGGTTTGGCGCCGAGCAATGTGACGACGGCAATTTCAACACGGCGGATGAATGCCCCAAGTGTCAAAAAGCCTTCTGCGGAGACGGGTTTGTCTGGCCTCCGTTCGAACAATGCGATGACGGCAATATGAAGGACGGCGACGGATGCTCCAGCGTGTGTGCCGTGTCCTTTCCGGGCTGTGGAAACGGCATCATCGACCCGGGCGAACAATGTGACGACGCGAATCCCAATCCGAACGACGCGTGCATCAGCTGCTTCAAAGCACAATGTGGGGATGGGTTTGTCTGGACGGGCGTTGAACAATGCGACGACGGCAATACGAACGACGGCGACGGCTGTTCGAGCACGTGTAAATTGTCCCTCCCGACCTGTGGAAACGGCATCATCGAACCGGGCGAACAATGCGATGACGCGAATCCCAATCCGAACGACGCTTGCATAAACTGCTTCAAAGCACAATGTGGGGATGGGTTTGTCTGGACGGGCGTCGAACAATGCGATGACGGAAATACGAACGACGGCGACGGCTGTTCGAGCATGTGACACGTGGCCCTCCCGAGTTGTGGAAACGGAGTCATCGAACCGGTCGAACACTGCGAAGACGGCAATACGAGCGTCAACGATGCTAGTGCGAACTGCGCCAAAGCGATTTGTGGTGATGGGTTTGTCTGGAACGGTTTCGAACAGTGCGACGACGGCAATGTGAACAACGGCGATGGCTGCTCGAGCGTCTGTCAATTGCCTAAATGTGGCGACGGGACGCTTGACACCGGCGAAGAATGTGACGACGGCAATCAGACGAACGGCGACGGTTGTTCGAGTTCGTGCAAGTTGTCCAAATGCGGCGACGGGTTTGTCGATCCAAGCGAAACGTGTGACATTGGTTCGTCGAACGCAGATCGTCCTGCCTTGCTCATCAAACAAGGCAACACGCAGTTTGCCGTTCGTCCCATCGATCGCACCGCGAACGTCGTCACGTTTTACGCGTACGGATCCGGCAGCTCACACACGGGTTACGAAGTCCTGCAAGGCAGCCGCATCTTCTTCTACCGCGACACCAACACTGGCAACTTGAACCTCGTTTTCCACCACGGCATTGACTTCAATTCGAGCGGTCAATCGCAGCCTTCCGCGCAAGTCAAATGGACCGTCGCGGGTTTGCCCAGTTCCGTGCTCGTGCTTGTTGCCGACGACAGCCCAGGTGAACTGTCCAAGTCGTCGCCCACAACTGCGACGGGCAACTGGAACATGCAAAATAACTCCGATGGTGGAGCACTCGGCGTTTTCCCCTTCCCAGGCAACTTCACCACGACGATCGCGCCGACGTTCTCGGCAGGCATCAACAACTGGGCTTGGATCAACGGGGACGACGTTCAAACGTCGCTCAACCTGTCAGAAACCGTCGAGATCACCGCCTTCTCCACGCCTTCGGCATGTCGGCTCAACTGTTCGATTCCGGCTTGTGGCGATGGGATTCTGGATGGTGGTGAAGTCTGCGACGATGGCAACACCACTGGCGGCGACGGTTGTTCTGCCAACTGCACGTCACTCAACTAATTTCCACGGTAGCGCGAATAAGTTCGCGATGTTTTCCTCCACCGCCATGACGGCGTGCGTTTGCGTCTCGGATCATGGTAGCGTCGTGACTGGAGATAGTCGGAGACGATGCCTGCAAACATCGAACAGATGCTGAAGGTTTGTCGCGAGGTGATCGCGCCGCTCGTGAAAGCCGATCAAGGTGAGATTTATCTTGTCGCGCTCGAGCACGATCAAATCACGCTACATCTTGCGGGAATGTGCGCAGGATGTCCTGGCGTGACTTTGACGGTGAAGGGCGTCATCGAGCCTGCGGTGCATGCCGTTGCACCCTCGGCACGCGTTATCGTGTCGGCCGGGATTCGTATTCCCGAAGGCGCGTCGCTCATCTCGTAGACAAGTCGTAGACGAGTTCGTTTCGGCGGATTCATCAACGTACAAGACGTACAAAAAGACGACGGCGAGCACTTGATGCGCTCGCCGTCGTGTCGTTTGTCGAGTCTGTCTAAGAAGACTCGGACAAACGTGAACTATTTCTTCTTCTTCGGGTCAGGGGGAGGAGGCGTCGGATCGGGCTGCGCGTCTTGCTTCAGGGCTCGAATTTCCGCGGGGATGTCGTCTTCGACCACTGGCTTGTTTGCTCGTAGTGCATCGATGTTGCTGAGCGTTCCCAAGTCTTCGTACGCGAGCGCGATGGCCGATTCGCCGCGCTCGATGAGGCGTACGTGCGTCGTGGCATCTTGCCAATCGACCGTCGTCGAGTAGATCTGTTTGTCGGGGTTTGCCGGAATCACGCGCCCCGCTGCACCGTAGAGCGTCGAGAGTTTGACCGCGGCATCTTGAAGTGTCTTGCCGTAGGGGTTTTTCTTCTCGAGGTTGATCTCGTCGATGATCTTCCAGAGTCTGTCCTGGATGAAGAAGAAATATCGCGTCTCGCCTTTACGATCGAGCTTCAGCAACGATTCGTTGTTTCGGTAAGAGTATTCTTTCGCGAGCGGCGTGGCGTCGAGAGCGACAGGAAGCAGTCCGAAGTCGATGCGGCTTCGCCGGAAAGAGGACTTCTCTTCGCGAAGTTGCGAATCGAGCGACTTCATGGCGATGCCTGGTGAAGTGGCTTGGTAGAGGGGTTTGAATTCGGTGTCGAGCATTCCATCGATCGCCTTGGCGGTTTCTTTGACGCTCAGGCCCCACTTCAAATTCGCCGCAACGGGCAGAAGTTGGATGGGTTTTACCGCTTGCGCCGGACCGGTAGGAGCTTCGACTTTGTCGGCTTTCTTCTTCTTTTCAGCGTCGGCATTGGTGGGGGCCATGATCGCTGCGAGGCCAAAAGTCGTTGCCAAGAGCGCGCCCCAGATCTTGTTCGCCTTCATCTGCTCAATCCTCCGCCGTGTCGGTTCGTGGCCGACGTCGGAACTACAAACTTATGGACCGTGCGGCGGCAAGTGCACGCTAGCAAGAGTTGGCTAGCAAAGAAAACAAGTGCACAAACAACGTCCAACGCGGTCCGTTTGGGTCGTTCGACGGGCCATGCAGCGAATCGATGGAAAGAAAATCAACGAACCTCGAGATCGAGTGTCGAGAACGCCGCGCACCAGCACTGACACCGCATTCTCACCGTGCTAGGCCAACGTGCCGAAACGTCACGATAGTCGAGCGGAGCCGAGAGTGAGTAATGTAAGCGTCAAAGCGTTCAAAGAGGTCGAGGCGATGCGAATCGTCGGGCAGATGGCTGCAGATACTCTCTTGGCCGTCGGTGAAATCATCAAACCGGGGATCACGACGGAAGACATCAACCAGTTCGTCCATGACGACACCGTGCGTCGTGGCGGTTGGCCTGCGCCGCTGAATTACCATGGTTTTCCCAAGAGCGTGTGCACATCGGTAAACGAAGTCGTTTGTCATGGCATCCCTGGCCGACGCGTCCTCGAACCTGGCGACATCATCAACGTTGATGTCACGACGATTTTCAAAGGGTTTTTCGGCGACACGTCCGCGACGTTTTACGTCGGTAAACCTTCTCCTGAAGCCAAACACGTCACGGAAGTTTCGCGTCGGTCGCTTGATTTGGCCATCGCCGAAGTTCGTGAAGGTG
>JANORL010000129.1:0-3977 GCA_031415295.1 Polyangiaceae bacterium
TCGTCCTCGAAGACGATGAAATGCCGCACCAGGTCCAAAAACCGCCGGCGTTCGAAAACGCCACGAATCATCACCTCCAATTGGGTGACGGTGATCGGCGCAGGCGCTTCGCCTTCAATGGTGCGCCAAGGCATGAACCGCTCGCGATTGGCGCTCAGGGTTCCAATACGCGCTTCAATGCCGTCGGAGACGACCAGAAAAACATTGTACGTAAAGAGGCTCGGGATTTCGTCCTTGTACGTTTGCAATTGGTCGATGGCGGTCCAAACGGTAGCATTCTCGTCGCCGGGTTTTTTCAGTTCGAACACGGCCAATGGCAGGCCATTGACGAAAACCACCACATCGGCGCGGCGCGTGCGTCCATGTTCGGACACAGTAAATTGATTGACCACAAGCCAATCGTTTTCGTCCTCATGCTCGAAATCGACAATACGGATGGGCTCGTATCCGATGCTGCCGTCGGCGCGAGAGTATTCGACACTAACGCCATTGACCAGGTAATGGTGGATTTGGTGGTTTGCGTCGATCAGAACGGGCGAGGAGATTTGCTTCAGTTTATCAAGTGCCGCATCGAGAGCATCGGAGGGAATGCCGGGGTTGAGCCGGACGATGGCTTCGCGGAGGCGACCGCCGAGCACCGTTTCGGCGTACGTTTCGCGTTCGGCGTTAGACTCGCCGCGGCCGACAGAAGGGCCTGAGACGACCGCGTACCCTGCGTCTTCAAGCCAGGCCAGCGTGGCGCTTTCAACGACCGATTCGTTCAAGTCGCTGGCGCTCACGGCTTGCCTCCAGCGGCTTTCGCGGCCTTGTCTTCGAGGTCTTTGGCGACATCGCGATAGGCATCATCATCAATGGCAAACAACAATTCGCTGGCACGATAGGGCTGACCCGCGACGTTGATCAATCCATATTCGTCATCGATCAGGTTGTCGTGATTCTTATTGGGTTGCGGGGGAGGCGGCGGACGCCGAGCGATCATTTGTTGATCGAGCACCTTTTCCGGGTCCGGCACATCGAAAAGCACCCCGAAAATCCACAATGCCGCCGAACGAATCACTTTCAAAACATGCTTTTCCGGCGTTCCTTTGCTCCCGCCGTGGTATTGCTCGTTGCGGTGCTCGTGCGCGTAAATGATGTAGCTTTTTTCCACGGCCCACGACACGCCCCGTGACTTCAATTCTTCTTCGACAAAATCGAGCTTCGAATGATAATTGCGCATCCACTTTTCAACATCGTCTTTCTTGTACGTGCGATTGCCGCGTTGAATGGGATGCAGTGACAAATAGGTCGTAATGGCAACTTCGACCGCATTGTCGAAACTGATGAGGGCAATGCGTCGATCGAAGTCTTCGGTGCCGCAGTAATGACCTTCAGCGTGAACAAGCAAGTCGAAGGGTCCGTGGGCCCACGGATGCAGGTGGCTCATGGGACATGATCCTTTAAGAAAGCGTCAGGGTTTTCGATACGAAGTTCGCCGGAAAGGAGTTTGGGCAGCAGGGTGTCGCGCAATCGGACCAACGATCTGGCTTCCCTTCTGTATTCATCAATTGCTGCAAACATTGGTTTCGTGATTGCTTCCCACCGGTTCAGGATGCTGCTCGGAGGCAAAATGAACCGCACGGATTCAATATGGCCCTTGGTGACTGCCTGCCGCGAAGCACCGGCATCCATACCCAGAAGATAACTTTTCGTGCTCGAATCAAGCAAGTGCTGATGAATGTATCTTGCGGGAATTCCATTCTTGGCGCGAATAATGGCGACATGTTGATTCACACGTGCAGGAAGGACATCAGGGTCCACGACGCACGTACGCAGAATGGACGCACCCGTGATATTCAGTAAAACATCTTCTGGCTCGATAGTCACACCGGCCATTCTTGATGCCTCCTCGTTCGTAATTCGAACCAAGCCATCCCATACAAAGTCGGAGTCATACACGTTTTGGCTTCGGATAAGGGCGATTCCTTCTTCGATGTAGGTGCTATCGCCGCCCCGCGGTGTCGACCCACTCCCAATTTTCGATGTAACATCGACAAGCCGGACCACCTTCCACCCCCTCGGAATGTCCCCCAATTCCGACGAAACTAATTCACTCGGAAACAGCTTCGCAATCTCGGCTGTCATGCCAGCGGGCTTCCGCCCATCCGCTTTCGCGCGCACCGGATCGAAATCCACGAACCACGATTTGAACAGCGCCCGCACCATTTCTTCAAGCGTTTCGCTCATGCCGCGGTTCAGCTCGATCTTTGAAGAAAACGCGAAATAAAGATCTCCGATTTGTTGCTGTGCTCGCCTTTCGGGGACTTCGAGGAGCAGCTTGTCAAAATCCCCCTTCTTGAAGTGGGGAATGAGGGTTCCAACGTGCAGGTTCGAAATCTGCTGCTGCACCTTTTGCGAGCGCAGCAGAGCGAATAGGAACTTCGGGTACACTTTTGTAGGATCCGCCCTGACGGCCACCATGTCCTGCGCAATGCAAAAATTGACAGGATCTGGCGCCAAGCACACGCGTCCAGGAGTACCTTTGCATACGAAGATAATATCGCCCGGCTGCGGATGCCCACGAAACCACGTTCTGTACGTTTCATCCGAAACGAAACGAATGTTTTCAAAGGCAGGATAAAGAAGATCGTTACGAATGCAGTTCGTCGCTATAAGCGGCGTGCCCGTGTCATCAGTTGGGCAAGTGCGTCCCCTATTGTCTACGACGAAGCTGAGCAAGTGGGCAAACGGTATTCGTTCAGCCATACCCCAACTCCTTCAAGTTCGCTTCAACGGCCTTTTCGAGTTTCGCCGACTCCGTAAATTGCTCCCGGAGCTTTTTCGTCAGCCGTTGCATTTTGTCCTCGAACGGCTCCTCGTCCTCCTCCACCGCTTTCGCGCCCACGTAACGCCCCGGCGTGAGCACGTGCTGATGCGCGCGAATCTCGTCCAGCGTTGCACTCTTGCAAAACCCTGGTTCGTCCGCGTATTCGCCTTTCAAATCCCCGCGCCAACGATGATACGTATCGGCAATTTTTGCGACGTCCTCGTCCGACAATTCGCGGTGCACCCGGTCCTTCAAAAACCCCAGCTCCCGCGCGTCGATGAACAACGTCTTGCCCTCGCGATTGCGTAGTTTTTTTCCCCCGATGCCTTTGCCGTTTTTTTTGTCCCGCGCCAGAAACCACAAACACACCGGGATTTGCGTCGAATAAAAAAGCTGCCCCGGCAACGCCACCATGCAATCGACCAAGTCGTCTTCGACAATCTTTTTGCGGATCTCCCCTTCCCCCGATTGCTGCGACGACATGCTCCCATTCGCCAGCACGAATCCGGCCATTCCCCCCGGCGCCAAGTGATGAATGAAGTGTTGCACCCACGCATAGTTCGCATTGCCCGTTGACGGCACGCCATACTTCCACCGCACATCGTCCCGTAAATGCTCGCCACCCCAATCCGAATCGTTGAACGGCGGATTCGCCAACACGTAATCGGCCTTCAGGTCCTTGTGCATATCGCGGTGAAAGCTATTCGCCCACTCATGACCCAAATTCGCATCAATGGCGCGAATGGCAAGATTCATTTTCGCCAAACGCCACGTCGTCGCATTCGATTCTTGACCATAGACGCTTATATTGCCAAGGCGCCCGCCGTGCGCTTCGATGAATTTTTCGCTTTGCACGAACATCCCGCCGGAACCACAACAAGGGTCGAATACGCGTCCTTTATGGGGCCCCATCACCTCGACGAGCACCCGCACCACCCCTTGCGGCGTATAGAACTGTCCGCCTTTTTTCCCCTCGGCGGATGCGAATTCATTCAGGAAATATTCGTAAACACGCCCGAGAATGTCGCGCGAACGATCAGCCTTCCTCCCGAGACCAATCGTGCTGACCAGATCAATCAATTCCCCCAAACGTTGTTTGTCGAGCGCCGGACGGGCGTAATCCTTCGCAAGCACGCCCTTGAGCGCCCCGTTGTCGCGCTCGATGGCGAGC
>JANORL010000130.1:0-2042 GCA_031415295.1 Polyangiaceae bacterium
GTCACCGAAAACGCCACCGCTGCCAAAAGGAATGCAACAGATTCCCATTTCGGCCGCCATGCGGGAAGCGTTGGTCGCGAGTTTGACGGCGCGTGATCCCGACGAGTCACCCTCGCTGTTGAGCGAATTGACGAAGCAGCCTGTCGAGAAACGGTTTTTCGGGGACGTCGGACCACGTCTGATGACGCTTCCGCCGATGCGCGCCAAAGAACAGCTTGACGAAGTGAGTCAAATGTTGCGTGACTCCATTCGCAGTTCATTGCCCACGGTTTCGCGCCAAGACGTACATGGTCCGACCGGCGAACAAATCAGCATCATTGATACGAAGACCGGCCAAGTCATTGGAGGATTTGCGGCAGGCGCCCCAAGCATCGTGGTGCCTGGATGGTCCCTGATTACGGGTGCAATGATTGCGTCCGATGAGTCACGGCAACCCACACGCGAATTTTTGGTCGGCAAGGCAATCGTCGAAACCGGTGTTGGTATTGGTCAAATGTTCGTCGGGGGTAGCACAGCCATCGGAGGTGCTGGCGCATCGGCAACCGGTGGTGGGGCCATTGTTGGCGTTCCGGTATGCATCGCGGGCGTTGCATTGGCGACGAACGGAGCCATTACGTTTTACAATGGTTCGAGGACGCTCATTCTCGCAGTTTGCCATTGGGACGAATTGCCCAAGGCTGCTGATACGCCAGCCTTGGCATCGACTAGCTTGCCCCCGCAATCGGCAGGGCCCGCACCAGCAGCCGCGCAGGCGACGTCGGGGAATGCGCTGTCACCCGCTGCAAAGGGCGCAAAACCGGCGACGCAACAAGCAACGTCGACGCCACCGACCGGACAAACGCCGGCACCTGCGCCCAAGGGACGGCCTGGTGGCATTAAAATGGGCAAAAATACCACAATGTGGTATAAGTGCACCGGGCAGTGGCACCATGGGATCACCAAGCAGATCCATACGGCGCTGGAAAGGCACCCGAATTTAAAAGGTTTGTACAAATATCGAGACGACCGGTTCGTGACCCAAGCGATCGACAAAGCGGCGCACAAAGGCTGGCAGAAGTGGCATCGGGCGATGGAGGAGAAGGTGGTAAATTGGATCTATCGGAAACAGACAGCGACTCCGGCGCAATTCGAGGCCTGGCTTCGCAATCTCTACAAGACGGACAAGAACTTGGACTGGCGATTCCCCAATGGTTTTTGAGGTGATAGCATGAACTCGTTCTTTCACCTTGATGGAAATATCGTTGGTTCCCCCTATGAGACGCGGTTCAACAATACGAAACCAGTACGACTGGGTGAAGCCCGACGTTGCCCCGCGTGCGACGATTTCGTGTCGATGCTGCCTTGGTTGCCACCTTATCGCGCCGAGTTGCAAGCCTACGGCAAGGCGTTGGCCGACATTGCGTTTGGTCCAGGCGGCGACCTACTCGTCTCCGACCGTTTTCGCAATGCGTGGGAAGCTGCAAACTTGCGGGGACTCGAGTTTACGCCTCTCGAACGTCTTCGTGTTCGTCCCGCGCGTCTTGGCAAAAAAACGCCCACGTATTTCTTCGTATCGCCCCAGCTCCATGGCACCCAAGTCGACGTGGAGCGAAGCCTCATCGAGCGCGATCGGCCGATGACGTGCACCAAATGCAAAAGTGGCGGCGGCGAAACCGTGCGTGGTTTTGTTATCGACGAATCGTCATGGACCGGCGAAGACATGTTCCGTGCATGGGGCATGCCTGGCTCGATCATCGTCACCGATCGCGTGCGCCAATTGCGCGACGACTACGGGTTGACCAATGTCAACCTCACGCCCGTCGAGGAATACTTATACGATCCGCTCCACAAGTGGACGCCTGTGGATTACAACCGGCCAGGTTGGTACAAACCGGACGACGACGAAGACGAGGTCCCCGACGAACCCAGCGATACGAATTGAAGCCATCGACAGAATCGTTCATGCCGCGCGATGCAACGAAAATCCCGTCTTGCCGCAGCAACGAGTACCCCATCAGGGCTTTTATCCCCTCAATCCCTCCCCCACCCCTTTATGCCCGCCC
>JANORL010000131.1:0-1974 GCA_031415295.1 Polyangiaceae bacterium
CGCGTCACGCACGCAATGCTCCCCGCCGCCAGGTAACGTTCGCGCGTCACGCACGCAATGCTCCCCGCCGCCAGGTAACGTTCGCGCGTCGTAAAGGATGGCTGTACGCACGTCAAATGGATAGCTCGTTACACGTTGTGCATGCTCGCCGTGGGCATGGAATATGTGCCGGACCTTCAACGCGAACCGATGCGTGTGCCGCTGCGACGATTGCTGGTTTTGGGGAAACCATTACGAGAACGGTGCTTGGACCTGGTCAAACATTTTCGCACGTTGTCCACCCCTGGACCCGGACCCGTTTCGGTTTGTCAGCGTCGCAGTCAAACCGCCCGGGTACCGCCGGAAAAACCACATCCTGTAGGACCCTCTAATTTAGTTTGTCTCTGCCGCGCCATTGGTGCATAAGGGCGGCACGATGGTTTTCCGAAAGCGTTCCACAACTTCCAACGCCCCCTCGCATACTGACAAGCCTCAACTCGGCCTGCGTTTACACACTTCAAGCGAACGGCTGCACGCCCTAGAGAAAGAGCGCGAACGGCTGCTGCGTGATGTTCAGAAGAAGAAGGTTCAGGTCGACCAGATGGCCGAAAAGGCACAGGAGTCCGCCCGTGTCGTCTTCGAAAAGGTTGCGCCGATCATCGCCCAAACGGACGCGTTGTGCTTGGAGCTGCACGCGTTGTTCGTCGAGCTGCTTGCCCCAGGACGACTCTCCGCGAGCGCGCGCAAGAAGGTCGCAAAAGTACGTAAAATACTCGACGAACGGGGCATGTTCGGTACGGCGGACGATCCGCAACACGATGCGGCGAATGACGCCGAAGACCTGGACGAGTCTTTCGGACATGACGTTGATCCGTTTGGGCCCAAACCATCTTTTCATCAGCATTCGCCGCAGGAAGTCGCGTCCGCGATGCCTCGCGGACAAGGTGTTGGCCATGAGTCCCTTCGGGCTTTGTTCAAGCGCTTGGCTCTCGTTGTGCATCCCGATCGTGCGGCCCATGAGACGGACCGGGAGCACCGCACCGCGGTCATGAAGCAGGTGACGCAAGCTTATGACGACGGCGATCTGGCTCGCCTGGTCGAGCTGGAAAAGCTGTGGCTGGGCGGAGCCACCGCGACATCGAACGGCGACGACACGGTTCGATGTCGCGAGATAGAGCGCATCATTCGAGAGCTTCGCGCGCAGGCAACCCACCTCGGTCACGAGCTACGCTTGCTCAAAAAATCTACGATGCTCGTCAACACGATGAACGCCACGCTGGCTACAGCCGAGGCCGAACTCGACGAACTCAAGACGACGTGTACGTTCGTGAAGAGCTTCCGCGACGGCAAGATTACGCTGGCCGAGTTCGTTCTCGGTCCAGAGATCAAACCCGTTGATGATAGCGCCATGGCCGATGTCGTTTTTCAATTCCTCACGTCAGGGCTCGCCCAGCATTTCGCTCCAGGCACCTCGCGAGCGCGGGACCCAGCGAAACGTGGAAAGCCGCGCAAACGCTAGCCACGGGACGTCACCGCCCAAGCTGATATGACGATTCGGAGCGGTTCGGATTTCCGGCGCCTCACCCCCTGGCCGTCCGTTATGAAAGCCGGGCACGTTCTCGCTTACGCTCGAACGGCCCTTGTCAGTGCATTCGTCGGGCTCGCTTCGCGATCCGACTCTTGCACTCTACCCAGTTTACGATGGGGGGCTACGCCCCATAGGCGTTAAGATAGAATGAGCGCGGTGTCTCAGCTCTGTGCCCTCACGCACCTCACCCCCCCGGCCCCCCTCTCCAACTTCGCGCCTACGGCGCTACGTGGAGAGGGGGGAGCCGGAAAAAACAAGGCTCTTTTCCCCCTATAAAGAAATTGCCCCGCAACGCCGTCATCGCCGGATGGTTGCCTACACAATTTCATGCGGTGCAGGTCTAGATTTTGGTGGGGAACTGTTATGAAAGCCGGGCACGTTCTCGCTTACGCTCGAACGGCCCTAGT
>JANORL010000132.1:0-16158 GCA_031415295.1 Polyangiaceae bacterium
GTCAAGGATCATTCCGAGCACTCTGGCGACCATTTCGCGCCGAATGACGTAGCGGCTCAATTCCTGCTTGTTTTGTTCAGGGATCAACCGTAACAACTCCTCGCTTTTCCGTTCGAGTTCGACTTGATAATTCTCATTCGTTGGTACCAGCTTGTCGAGCGACTCGAAGACACTCTTGATCTTGATATTCTGGTGCGCCAGAGTTTCAGCTTGTTTTTTGAATATTTTCTCGGTGATCTGTTCTTCGGTATCAGAGATGCCGATTTTTGTACTATGTGCAATATGGGAAGGGATTCCATGCGCTTTAGCAATCGCGTCAATATTTCTCTTCTGGGCTTCTTTGCGCTTATAAAGGTCAGTGTAGATTGACGGAAGAGTATCCTCGACTGCTTGTTCGATATCGTCAAAGAACAAATATTCCTTTGTCGGATCAAAAAAGAGATCGTCGTGGGCAGCTTTTTCGACGTCTGCACGCTTTGGGAGGGTGAAGCGATCCACAGTGTGGCTGACGTGATCTGCCTTATCGAGCGCCCCGCCGTAGACAGCGGTGAGATAGCGACACCCGTCAAGCACGTCAGCCTTCTTAATGGCATCGAAACGAAGTGGTTGAACCGCGATGTCCTTGCTACACAACACCACACCATTTTCCGCTAAATCGCTCTCGCTCAGCTTGAAGTGGGCCCAATGAAATTTCTCTTTATGCTGAACCTGTTGCACCCATTCAATGTCGTCGGCTTTGGGATCCTTTATCTTCACGTAAGGCACATGGATGTCCCCTGTGCTTGGCGTTGGAATATCCTGCACGGTCAGTGTGCACGTCTCAGCCAGAATCTTGTTGTGGTGGAATTCTATGTGAAACGACGGAACCGTGTCGGGTTTCTGGGACTTGGCTAAATGCATCCGCAACAAATATTGGCTCTTGAGTGCGCGTTGTAGGTCCACCAAAGTCAAGGCATCGAAATATTTCCTTGCTTCATTGTCATGAGAAAATATGCTCATCGCGAGCGTTGAGCCGATGGCTTCCGATGGCCTCGCGGGTTCATTGACCGAATCCGTGATATAGGTTTTGGGATTGCACAGAAAATGCCGTTTGAAGACCGAGCCCTCCATACGGTAATGGCTCGTTACTTCTATCAATTGGGCGAAATGCATGAATTGAACGCGGCCGGAACCACGATTATTGTAGCCTTTGGAGCGATCGAAGAAGGTTTCGAAGCGTCCGTAGTTTCTGTCGTCAAAGCCAATACCATTATCAGAAATTTCGATGCGTTTCAGTGTTTTGCCCTCTGTTGGAAGAAGGCCTGTATCGTAGAAAAACCGGATCGTGATGCGGCCCGGTTCCACGGGTATCGATTCCTTCTGCCGGTCAACAATAGCCTCAAGACCGTTAGAAATTGCCTCGAAAATGGGCGCGAGTGACCGTCTTGATTTCGGGACAAAGTGCATCATTCCGTCGAGATTGAGACCCATTCTTTGATGCGTGTTGGTCATGGTCGGCTATGAGATAATGGTGGTTGTACGCGTATGCGGTCGACTCAAGTTGGGTCGGGTGGAGGATGCGCCCTTTGTGTGTGGGTTGTCAAGGTAGATTTTACTGCGTGAACCCCTGCGTGTTGCGTCCTTTCTGTGATTCGCAGGCAACGCACGCATGCGCCGCCATCATCGCACGAACCGAGGTTGATGGTCGCAACGCTTGGTCAGGAAGGGCAAACCATTTCAAGTAGTGACGTCATGGCGAACGAAATGCGAGTGAGCCGATTAGATGTGCGTGCTCGGCCCGTCAAACCCGCATTGTCGCATGCGGCTTCCCAGGAGTTCCGTCCGCCGATTCGTCTCGTCAGATGCGAGGTCCGCATAAAGATCCACATCGCGGGTGGAGCGGTTTACTCCCCAAGCTCCGACCGCGAGTCCACCAACGAGCGCGTAGCGAATTCCGAGTTCGTCCAAGACTTGAATGATCGTAAAAAGCGCATTGCCAATATCAGGCGTCATCACCGACCAACCAGCGATAAGAGAGGTTGCACGTAAAGCCGAGACTTTTCACCAAGATCCAGTCGCGTATCTTGCCCCCCGTCGCTTGCGCCAGTTGCCAGTGCGAGTTGCCGAACGAAGGTGGAAAGGTCGAGTCCGCGCTGGATGCCAGTTGCAAGCTCGCGTCCAGTCGATTCCGCTTGATGAGCTACATCCTCTTGGCTGTTGAGGCGAGCGAGACGCTTCCTGTCGAATGGCATCAGCATGTCGCTAGCATAGCAAGACCGTAACCGGATGACGGCAAAAAATGCGCCTTGTCGTTACGGCTTGCACGAGATGACGAAGAAACTGGCCCGTCACTCGATGCGTCAGGGGAACGAAGCGCGAGTGTGGTGTGTCCGCACCGCGCCTCATTTATCGACTGTAGAGAAATTATACAGGAATCGCGCCGGTCACCATATGCCGAGCGAAATGCTTGTGCGCCGATCGTACGCTCGGGCTCGTCCCCTCAAACCGTTATCGTTGGTGCCAATCGATTCTTGAAGAACGAATTGAACTGTGGATCGTTGTACCGCTCGTATTCAATCACGAATGGCGTAATGTTTGACACGCCATGCTCGTAACTAATCGTGAGCGCCATCGGCACGACTTCGCGGTAATTGCTCTTCGCCGGCAAATCGTTGTTGTTTTTCCCGCCCGCCGAAAACAGGCTGAGCAGCTTCGCATCCGGCTCGTCGTAAATCGTCCGAAACCCTTCAATCACCCGCTCGTGACCGCGAATCATCGTCGTGCACCCAATACGTTGCATGAACGACCGGAATTGATGCCGACCAAAGGGAAACCGCGCATTCGCCTTCTGCAACGAATCCGGCACGTAATCCGTATCGCTCGGATCACTCCACAACATCTGGAATCGGATGTCCGCATCATTGAGCGACGTCAAGTCATTGTATTTGTCGTCAAGCGTCGCATCACGCGGAATCCCTGCATGCACAAACAGCATTTGATCAAAGACCAACATGTTCGGCAATGACTCGAAAAGATGCATGTACGCCTGGAACATCTCCGTCGGCGCAATACTCTCGAGCGACTGCATCGCTTCAGCAGGACGAACCGGCGCCAAAACCTTGCCCTTGTGCTCGATGTAATACTCGTGATTGCCACGTAAAACGAATACGTGCCCCGGCACCGTCACGAATAACTGCATCACCGTGCGCAGAATCCCATTGTAACTGTATTTGCCTCGATCGATGTAATCGCCAAGAAATACCGCCACCATTCGCGGATTGTTTTGCGGATCGTCCCGGTACGCTTGCACTTTCTCGAAAAAGTCCGCCTGCAAAAGTGCCGCCTTCAAACACGTGTAACAACCGTGCAAATCGCCCAGCACCAATAACTCGATCTTTTCGTCCGCGGCCGGCTTGTACACGTACACGTGACCATCGAGGAATATGGTTCCCGGGGCAAAATGGCTAAAGTCGGATGCCAAACCGAGTTTGCCCTTGCCAATCTTGCGCTGCTCCTCGAGCGTCGCCATGAATCGCTCGATCAACGCCAAGTCTGCTCCCGATTGCTGTGCAAACGTCGCCGCGTCGCTCGCATAATCGTGCTCGAACGTCTTGAAAAACGGATGATCCGTCAAACGCGCCGCAAGTGGCTTCGCCTTGTCGATCACCACGTCCCCACGCTCGACCGCCTCCACATCCAAGTCGTCGAGTTCGATCGGCGAATCGAGCAACACCACGATGTCGTCACGAAACTTCTGCTCTTCCGGATGAACAACCCCATCGGCAGCAATCAACTCTTCGGCTGTCGCCAAAAGTGCCACCCGATTTTCTTCATCGAATCGCTTGAACAGTTCGAACGTGCGTAACTTAAGTTTCGCTAAGACAAACTGCTTCGTATCCTCCGACTCGGCAACGCTCTCCGTGAAGTAGTCCTGAATTTCACGGTCGATCCCGTCCATCACCTCGTGAAAGTGTTCGGTCCATCGAGCAACGATGTCTTCGTGACCCGTCAAGTCTTCACCGATGTTACTCACCGCCCGCCCGTGCACGAGCTTGGCGATGTAATCACGAATGAAGCCTCGTTCAGCGCTATCGAAGTCCCCGTCGATGTATCCGAAGGCCGTCAAGTAGTAGATGATTGCGTGCATCTGCTGTTCGGCAACAGCAGGGTCCGAGCTAAATGTCATCATCGGCGCGCATTCTTTCGATCCACCACCTTGAATGCAAGGGTCCTGCATGCCGGCGAGTGTTCCACTCTTCTCTGCCGCTGACGAGAGGCGTATTTATCTCGATCGAGGGAATTTTCGTATGTCGCAGCCGTCCAAAGCCGTCGCGGATCGCATCGCCATCAGTCGCACCGTCGTTGAATCAATCAAGCTACGTGCCCCGGAGATTTCTGGCGGCCTGGAACGAGCGCTTTTCCCGTTAGGCGTCCCGCAAAACCTACGCGTCGCCGATATCGTGCTCGCTTTGCGTACCGCACTTTCGCAAGCCACCGAAACGATGACTCGCGCCGACGCTGCCCACCAAATCGAACTTGCCGATGACGTCGCGCCTCGCGTTCTGCTCGACCAACGTAGCGATTTGCTCAAAGCATTTCTCGTTTCTCTACGCGCAACACTCGTCAGCACCTACGGCTCGACCGTCGCCACGGCCTACGCCATCCCGCATCAAATTCCCGACGATCCCGAACTTTTGCTCCATATTGCCGTCGGCGTCGAACGCTTGTTGCGTGAACGATCGCTTGTCGAAACGCCAAGAATCAGGAGCTTGGCCATCGCGCCTCTGGCCGTCGCGGAAGATTTGGCCGTCGCTATCGCCGAACTTCGCCGCGCTCTCACCGACGTCACCCGCGAACAACGCGAAGCCATCGTCTCCGAAACAGCTCGCGAAAAAGCCCTCATCGAGTGGTTTGCCACGTACATCGCTACCGCCGAAACCGTGTGTGGCATCTACACACTCGCCGGTTTTCCCGAACTCTCCGAAGGCATCAGGCCCACCTCGCGCCGTTTGTCCGGGTTGCCCGAAGAGGAAGACACTGCACCAGTCACCGAACGTCGCGTCGTCGCTGCTTGAGTCGCGTTTCGCACGCTCGTTCATGTTGACCGACGAGTTTGTTGTGGCGTGTGCCCTCGTGCAAGATCTCTGCTGCGAGGGGCGTTCGGGTCATGGGCACGAACTACGCGAACATTTCGTTTGTGGTCATAACGTATCGTCGAGACAAACTATATGGCGCAACCTTCATCCGTTGCTGCTCCAACGAAACCGGCCGAGACGAACCCGCGGAAAAACGACATGGGTCAACATTTTCTCGTTCGAGGTTGGGGATTTTCATGGTGGGGGAGTCTCGTTGGCTCCTTCGGCCCTGACGTCAGGCGGCGGCTCCTTTCCGAGCACCAGATCCGTATAGAACAAGAATTGCGGCGTATGGTCTTTGCGATGCAATTGAAGCATGTGCATCAAGTGATGCCTGATCTCAATGGGCATCCGAGCTTCATATTCCTTGACGATCATTTCCTTTGTGAGTGTTGCCCGATCCTGCAACTCCGCCCAATTCCAGAACTCCGAGAGTTTTGCCACGTGTTCCGCAGTCATTCCAATCGTCAGGGCGAAATTGGCGAAATGGCCAGACGACGGATTCACGTGCTCCATCAGCGCCTTGATGATTTGCGCGAGAAATGCATTTTCAGCCCGAAGATCGGCAATTTTATTCTTCACGACCACGGCGGCCGTCATAACCATCGCCGCACCTGCGACCACCCACATCCGAAGCTTACGCCATACGCCGATTCCCCTGATCAACCTCCTGTTTCCCGTTTTAATTGAACTTCGAGTTTACGGCCAAGAAATTTGCGGTGAAGTCGCCGGAGTTTTTCCCAAGTGTCCCAGTGCCTTCATTGACACAAACCGTGTCTGGCAGGTAGATAGGTACATGGCAAACGATTACCCTCATGCCGAAGCGATACGCGTATTGAGCGTTGCGGACGAAGTTCTTGGCGCAGTCATCACGGACGTCGGTCCGTGTAAGCTTCGCGTGCATACGCTTGGAAAAACCGATGCGTTGGAATTCTTCGAATCGCTTGTGGAATCCATCGTGAGCCAACAATTGTCGGTCAAAGCATCGGACACGATTTACGGTCGCGTGCTTGCGCTTGGTGGAGGCAAATTGCTTCCGCCGGCCGAACTTGTGGCGGTGCCTGAAGAAACGTTACGTAAAGCGGGTCTGTCGGGACAAAAGGTGCGTTATGTCCAGGATCTGTGCACGAAAGTGGGCGATGGCCGCGTGGTCCTCACGGACTTGGAAAACC
This sequence comes from Polyangiaceae bacterium, assembly GCA_031415295.1. GTDB lineage: Bacteria > Myxococcota_A > Polyangia > Polyangiales > Polyangiaceae > Polyangium. Next base: position 6,287 of record JANORL010000132.1, read on the forward strand.
TCGAGGATGAAGCAGTCATCGAGCGATTGCGGCTGGTGAAAGGTATTGGTCGCTGGACGGCGGAGATGTTTTTGATGTTTCGTCTTGGAAGAGCGGATGTATTGCCGGTTCAAGATTTAGGGATTCAGCAAGGAATGCGTAAACTCTACAAGATGAAGGATGTGCCGACGCCGGAGAAAATGGCGAAAGTGGCCAAGAAATGGCGTCCATATCGATCGATTGCGTGCTGGTATTTGTGGCGGGTGCACGAGAAGGTGAAGTAGGGCAGTCCGTGTTTACTTACGCACGGTAGGCAGAGCTGCCAGCACATCGGCAATAGGCTTCGGCTTTCCGTAGAGCCAGCCTTGCGCGTAATGAATCCCCATCGTCGATAACATGTCCGCCATGGGTTGCGTTTCCACGGATTCCGCGACTGTATCGATGTTGAGCAATCCGCCAATACGTTGCACGCTTTCTACGATGGCGCGGTGCAATGGGCTGTCGAGCATGCTGCGTACGAAAATCCCATCGATTTTCACGTAATCCACTGGCAAACTTTCCAAATACCCGTACGACGCATGCCCGCTACCGAAATCATCGATCGCAAAACGACAACCCATCGCTCCGAGTTCTTGCATCATCCACAAAACTTCGGACAAATTCGCAAAAGCTGCCGTTTCCGTGATTTCAAAACAAACTTTTGTCGGGGGCACCTTGTAGTTGCCGAATTGCTCCACAATGTAATCCAATAACCCTTCACGCAAAAGCGACAAAGCAGAAAGATTGATCGCGCACGTATGCAATCCGCGCATTTGCTCGCGCGACAAAGCCCCCAACGTTTGTAATGCCTTCTGCACGACATACCGATCGATTTCATCCATCATACGGCTGTCTTCGGCCGCTTGAATGATACCAACCGGTGATTCATGGCGCCCATCGTCCGTGACGACACGCACCAGAATCTCGAAATGCAACCCGTGTTTTTTGGCTGCTAAAAGCGGGTGAATTTCTTGCCCGTAGAGTTGCAATCGTCCGTCGGACAAATGCGTCTGAATACTGGCAACCCATTGCATTGCCCGACGACTTCGGGCCATTTCTTGATCTTCGGCCAAATAAATCTGGAGGCGACTGCGGCCGCTGTCTTTTGCCATTCGACAAGCTTGATCCGCCGCGCCCAATACGTCGGCCGCGCGAAGAAACTCCGGCCCGAATGGCACCAGTCCCATGCTCGCTTCGACTGTGAACGTCTTGTTCTGCCAACCAAATCGAAACTCGTGCAACGTTCGCTGAAGCTTGCGCACCACTTGCTCGGCATCCAGCAAGTCTCGATTGTGCAACAAAAGGACAAACTCGTCCGCGCCAATACGACCCGCAGCATCGTTCTGCCCGACAATTTCGTACAAACGCGTGGCGACCCACTGCAACAGATCATCGCCCGCATCGTGACCACACGTCGTGTTCACCAAACGGAATCGATCGAGATCGAAGTACACGAGCGCGTGGCGAAGGCCTTTTTCGCGGGCGGAAGTCAGTGCTAGCTCGATACGATCGCAAAATGCGTGGCGATTCAAAAGCCCCGTGAGCGTGTCGTAACGCGCTTGGCGCGCGATCTGCAGCGACAAGAGTTGCTCGACGTTGGCATCGCGGAAAGCCACGATTTTGCCGTTGGGATCGCCGTCCGATTTCGCGCCGATAGCGTGGCGGATCGCCAGTACTTGACCGTCTTTTCTGTCGAGCAGAGCGGTATGACCCACCGTCGTCGTGGGGATATCGACGACACCTGCCGCGGTCGCTGGAATGCCAAAAGCTTTGATCGCGACGGGACGAATACGAAAAACCTCGGACAAGGGTTTGCCGCGTTTTTCCTCGAACGATTCACCCAGCAGCTTTTCCGCTGCGATATTCATCCGCGTAACGAGTCCGTTCGCGTCGGTTTCGATAAATGCAACGCCCAGTTCGGACAAACACGCGCCTGTACCCAAGAGCGGCGTCATGGGCGCAGCGGGCGTCCACGATCGAGAACGTGCGTCGCGCGAATCCGTACGCTTCTCCGGGTCGATCTCGAGCGAGTCCGGCGGATTTTTCTTAAAGTTTTCGTTCTGCACTGGGCCTTGCTCAATCGCGAATACGTCGCCGACCGTACCTATATCTTTCCCGGTAACTTTCGTCATTGATGAAATTGCACACTGTAGCCGTGCGTCACTGCTTCACTTCAAACTCGATCTGCGTGATGCGGTATTCCGGAACGCGAAGTTCCTTCGAACGCGTCGCGCCTGTGGGCATACGGCAAAATATGCGAACTTTGCCGGCATCAACCATCACATCGAGCGGGGTGACGCCGTAATAGCTCGCATTGACCGTGATCTTGCAAACGCCGTTTTTCGCTTTGATCAAAAGCCGCGCTTGACCTTTGCCGATGGGTTTCCAGTTCGATTTGACCGTTTGCGTAGTCGATGGTGCCGCCGTCGGAGGCTCGTTCGGAATGACTTCCACGGGGGTTTCATCGGGAACCGCAGCGGCGATCTCGTCGGGCGTGAGGGCAGTGCCCGAAGCTGCGGCGGGAGGTGCGACAACGGGGGCGCTCGAGTTTTCGGTCGTGGAGGATGGTTTGTCCGTGGAATCGGCGGGACCACGCGTTGCAATCACGATGATGGTCACAAGCACGAGCAGGGCCGCGATGAACGCGATCGCGAGGGTTCGTTGCCGCTGGCCATCTGCGGCAGAGGCTTGCGGCGGCGTGTTGAACGTAAGGTTTGCCGGCCGTTCCTGTCGCGCGTTGGTCAGCGGCTCTGTCGTTGGATCGTCGGGCAAAGCAACGAGGGGCGGAGAATTGTCCTGCCAATTGATGGCAACATTGGCGGTCGTGTTTGATGTTCCAAACCCAACGAGCGTTCCGGTGCCGATCACGGCATCTGGAGGAGCCGACAAACCTGGGTTGGATGAAGGTGCGGGTCCAAAAGTGGTTGGCACCTTTGGCGCAGTGCCGAACACGGCATCAGGAGGAGCCGACAAACCTGGGTTGGATGAAGGCGCGGGTCCAAAATTTGGTGTCGCGTTCGACGGAGGAGTTCCAAAAGTGGTTGGCACCTTTGGCGGTTCAAAAGTGGTTGGCACCTTTGGCGCTTCGTGGTCCGACGTCGGAGCAAGTGCCACTGGCGCCGCTACGGGCAAGGGCGGAGCAGGCGGGACTTGTTGCGACGAAAGGGCGACGGTGCTGGGCCAGGACGGCGACGACGACGATGCTGTGAAGGGCAACGGCGTCGTTGTCGGGTTTGGCGCGGGGGCTGCTGCTGTGGGTGCAGGCAACGGTTTGCCAGCGACGACAGCGACGAACGCGTTGTGCAAGTCGTGGATCGACTGGTACCGATCGTCGGGTTTGCGTGCAAACGCGCGCTGGAAAAACGCATCGACCGTCGGAGGCAACTCAGGAACAACGGTTGTCGGAGGTGTCCACTTGCCGCTGAAAACTTGCACCATCACTTCCGCGAGCGTGTCGCCCGGGAACGGCGTGACGCCCGTGAGCGCGCGATAAATGATCACCCCCAAAGACCAAAGATCGCTGCGAAAATCGCTCTTTTTTGTACTTCGCAGTTGCTCCGGACTCATGTAATGGGGCGACCCCATGAGTTCGGTGGTCTTCGTATGTTGTCCGAGCGTCGCGTCGATCTCTTTGGCGATGCCGAAGTCCAGGATCTTGACGACCTCGTGACCGTCGGAATCATCGCGCGCCAAAAAGATGTTGCTCGGTTTCAGGTCGCGATGAACGATCCCCGTCTCGTGCGCTTTACGTAAACCACGCGAAATCTGCGAGATGATCGGCTCGAGTTCCGTGAGCGTCACGCGTTTCTTGCGGACGAGGAATTCGTCGAGGTTTTCCCCGTGCAAGAGTTCCATCGCTATGTAGGGCGTTTGTCCTTCGATCCCGTAGTCCTGAACCGTGACGACATTGGGATGGCGAATGAGCGATGCGGTGCGTGCTTCGCGTTCGAAGCGACCACGGGCGACCGACAATTCCGTTGAATCGCCAAGCATGAACTTGATGGCGACTTCGGATCCGAGCGTCAGGTGGCGAGCGACCCATACGGTGCCCATACCACCAGACGCAAGGAGGCGTTCAAGTCGGTAACGACCGGCAATGACGATGCCCGGTACTAGCTCCATCGACGTTCCTGGACTTCCCTCGCCGCGACGATGGCCACCGTATCACAGGTCGTGTGGGACGCGCATCACCTGTCGAGGACTGCCTGGATCTTTTGCCAGACCGCGGGTGTTGCGCCCATGTCGAGATGTCCGTACGCCATCCCTTCCTGTTTGGACTTACTAGCTTTCTCGTCCGCGGTGAAACCCTGGGTGAGTTGGTCGCGGGCTGCGATGCTCACGTCGAAGAGCACCCCATCGCCCTTCGGATCGCACGTGGGACAATCCATTCCGTCGACTTCGAAAATGGCATCGGCTTTGCCTGTTCCGGTGCCATGAACGACATAGAGGTAATCGAGGTCCCGACTGACGCCATGGTGACTCAATCGTTCAATGAAATTGCCTCCCATTTCCATGACGGCTTGAATGCCAATGCCATCCATGAGGGTATAGGTCGAATAACCGCCCGCCGTGCCTTCGGCATGTTTGGCGTCGTAATACAAGTGTTTCGCTTTGCACGGGCTTGTTTTCGGATCGAAGGACATGGTGCGACACGTTAGATGCGCGGTATCATCAGCGACCCAGCCGCCCGTTCCTGGAAGACCGGCGGGGTTATAACCGAGTTTGTACGTGCTGACCCAATCGCGCCATTTGTATTCATCGGTATCGAGCGTCGACCAATCGTAGCTCACGGGGTCGTCTTCGCGATTGGGCAATGGGTGTGCACTGCGTAGATCGTATGCGGCTTGCAATTGACCGATGTATGGGGATACATGTTTTCCGGCATCGTCGACGGCGCCCCATAACGAATGGTTGTACATGTCGAAGTCATATTTGTTCGCATCGACGCCTTCGGCCACATTGAGGGTTTTCAGGCCGTCTTTTTGAATGATTTTGCCATCGGCATCGAGGCCCGTGATGTTGGACGTATAGATGCGCTTGAAGTAATCGGGCCACGTCCCGCCGCGATTTTCGCACGCGGAATACGCATATGGATTGGGGAACGGCGAATTCGGACCCGAAGCATAACCCCACGTCACGCATTGCACGGCGCTCATCCAGCCCCACGTGACCGGACCTTGACCAATGGGCGCAGAATCCGCGGTGCTGTAAATGACGAGGTTATGGAAAGGATGGCGGAAGTTGAGGTCGATTCCGAGGTGTGGACCGGAAAGGGCTACGTACGTGCGAATGTCTTTCCGAAAGAGCGGGACATTTTTTGCGCTATCGGCTGCGACGCGCTCGAAATACTTGGGGCCCCAATCGTCCCATTTCGCGACGTCGGCTAGATAAAGATCGACGGGCAATACACCTTTGCTCCACGCGACAACATCGACGCTGGGCATTCCCGTGAGTTTTTTGACTTGTCGTACCGCATTGGCCACATGAATGGCGTGGTTGAAGTTATCGCCGTGGAAAGTACCGAACGTCACGGCATAGGTACAGCGCCCTTGATCTTCCAAATATTGCACATAGCCTGTTTTTTGCGTGACGCCGGGATAAGCATTACCATTGCCATCGTTACCGCCTGGAGCGATCCACACGTTGCCATTTTGCATCGCGCCGTGGACGAGAAGCACGGGCGTTTTTTTGGTATCGCATGCCAAACTCGCCGTTTTGGGACCATGATGCAGGAGGACGAATCGAGCTTCGGCACGAGTGGGGCCTTTGTTCTTGTCGCAAGCCGTCGCGTCCATTTTTCCGACGGAACCGGCGCAAGCGTTCTTGTAGTGAATATTGAAGCCGTCGACGATTTGTTGATTGAGGGCGCCGAAATACGTACGCAAATCGTAATCGGCATTCTTGAACGTATCTTGCCAACGGAGTTTTTGCGTACGCAGATTGTACCCTTCCGCTCGGAAACGTTGCAAACCCTCGAGCAATTCGGTTTTCCCCCACGACCACGATTCTGGAACGATTTGCCCGTCTATGCGATAATCGTCTTTGTACGTACCATCGGCGGGCGGATCGAAATAGCCATCGTAAATGGGATCGAATGCGGCCGCCGGCGGATAAGCGACGAATTCACCGCCACCGGAACCACCTTGTCCGCCTTGTCCGCCTTGTCCACCACTGCTGGAAGTGGTTTTCCCACTGGAGCTTGGTGAATCATCGGGCGGCGTACAGGCCGTGACGAAAGATAAACCCACGGCCATTGCAATGGTTGGCGTAAGAATGGAATGCAACGATTTGGTTCGAGCGGTGAGTGACGACATGAAGCCTCCGGAGGGAAAAGCGAAGTAGATTCGCGCAGGTGTATGGTGGCACGTTCGATTCTGAATCGGTAGAGGATTATCGGTAGCCTGGTCGTCGCCCGGTTTTTCTGCACTTCGCGGGCTCAAACAGCGGGGTCTTCCACGAGCGTGGGAAAATACGGGCGACGCCCTCGATTCCAAATCGTGACCTGGCTTCAATCCGATGTCGGGGGGCATGGGGGCTTCGCCCCATCGTAAACCGGCTAGACCACACCCGGCCTCAATCCAACTTTAGTTGGCTTTACCCAAACGCATACGCACGAGACCGGGGATGCCTCCCGTGCTGTACGTCGTGCGTGCCGAATTCACGATGTACAGGTATCGATCGGTTCCCAAAACCGCCATCGCAATCGCGCTCGGTTCGTATAGGTTTGTCCCGTCAGCGATGACTGTCACTTCGCCCGTGTACCTGATTTTCGTGATTTTATTGATCTTACGGGCAGCGACGATCATGGCGATATCGAACGATGTCGAGCCTTTATCGAACGTGTCGATAATGATGCTTTCGGCTCCGCCCATCGTGTCGCAATCCGGTCCCACGATTACCGCATTCTGACCAGGTACTGCAAACATGTTGCCGCTACCGTCATCCATCAGCGCGCCTTCGATAATCTGGCCCCGATCCGCATTGGCTCCGAGCAGTGTCTCGCCGTCGAATACCACACTCGAAATACCGTAGGGCTTGCCGTCCCCATACGCGCATGCCGAGCTTTGATCTCCCGATAGAACTTGCGCGACGCCCGGATCATTGACCGTTCCATTCGGCATGACCGTGAACATTCGTGCACCGGGGGGACTCGCCACGACCATCACCCCGCCGTTGCTAAATGCAATATGCCGCGGATAACTCATGTTGACGTCTTCCGCATAAAGCGTCGCCGCTCCACCTCCCGCAGGAAACTTGTAAATGCCCGGCTTGAAATCAACGGGATTCGAGCTCGATACAGCAACGTACAGGTTCTTCTGCGCATCGAGCGCTAAGCCTTGCGGCGTACCGACGCCAATCGGAGCGTTCACGTTGCCGTAATCGGCACGTTTTCCCGTATTCAAATCGACGGTAATCACCTTCGTCGATCCAAAAGCAATGTATGCCTTCGTGCCGTCAATCGCGATCCCTTCCGGTAATTCACCCATGAACGGTTCGAACTTCACAACTTCTTCGACAGGACCCGGCATTTCCACCGTGTTGCCTCCCGCTCCTCCTCCGCCTCCGGCGCCACCGCCTGCGCCCGTCGAGCTACTCGAACTCGCATTGCCGCCTTCGCCACCCGTTGTCCCGGCCGGTTTGTCCGGACCACCACACGCCATCGCGAGTGAGGAAACGGCCAAAGTAAACGTAGCGAAGACCAAGTTTGTCCACGAACGGCCGCGCGAAACCAGACCGTCATCCGACGACATCACCCATTGCATGTAAAGACCTCCAAGTCGCTCAGGCTACTCCAACTCCGTGCGCGTCGGGCGGAACATGCCTCTGCGGAAACCTCACGAACAGCAACCAACTCCAATCTTCGATCTTTTTTCGCCAATGGGCCCTTCGCGGTGTACACCACCCCAGCGGCGCTCGCGCCGCACTGCGAAACGAGGCGTCGGATGTGCGGTATCGTGGGATATGTCGGGACACGAAATGCGGCTCCCATCATCGTCGATGGGCTCCGGAAACTCGAGTACCGCGGGTATGATTCCGCCGGAATCGCCATTCACGATGGTAAGTCCATCGAGATCATTCGCACCCTGGGCAAACTCGGGCGTTTGTCCGAGGCACTCGAAAAACGACCCCTCCAAGGCTCGACCGGCATCGGTCACACGCGCTGGGCTACGCATGGACGCCCGAGCGAACAAAACGCTCATCCGCATTCCGCAGGACCCGTGGCCGTCGTTCACAACGGCATCATCGAAAACCACGTGGCGATTCGCCAACAGCTCGAAGCCGAAGGCGTGAAATTTCTGTCCGATACGGACACGGAAATCGTTGCGCATCTGGTCCATCGCGAACTTGGCAAAGGAAAAACGTCGCTCTTCGAAGCGGTGCAACGAGCGCTTCGGCATGTTGTTGGCGCCTACGCCATCGCTGTAGTTTCTCATAACGAACCCGAAGCGATCGTCGTCGCTCGTAACGGTTCACCACTCGTCCTGGGCATCGGCAAAGGCGAGATGCTTTGCGGCAGCGACATCCCTGCGCTTCTTGCGCATACGCGCGACATGGTTTTTCTCGAGGATGGAGACGTCGCGGAACTTCGTACAGGCGGTTTTCATTGCGAAACCGTGGACGGTGAAGTCGTCAAACGACCGACCAAACGTATCGACTGGAGCGCGGTGCAAGCCGAGCGTGGTGGATACAAACACTTCATGCTCAAAGAAATTCACGAGCAGCCCGACGTCGTTGAAGCAACGCTCCGTGGTCGCATCGATCTTGCTGCGGGTGATGTTTACGCTGCCGAAATGGGCGTGCCGCCCGAGGTTGCGCAGTCGATCCGTCGCATCTATTTCGTCGCTTGCGGCACGAGCCATCACGCAGCGATCGCTGGGCGTTACTGGATGGAGCAGCTCGCAAAAGTGCCGACCGTCGTCGAGTTGGCCAGTGAGGTTCGGTATCGCGAACCCTTGTTTTACCCGGACGACCTCGTCATCGCCGTGAGTCAGTCCGGCGAAACCGCCGATACGCTTGCTGCTGTCAAAGCTGCGAAAGCAGGTGGCGCACGGGTTCTTGCCGTGGCCAACGTGCTCGATAGTGCCATCCCGCGAGCGGCCGATGGTGCGCTTTACACACACGCCGGGCCGGAAATTGGCGTGGCCTCGACCAAGTGTTTCACGACGCAACTTGCGGCGCTGCTGCTTCTTGCTGTCTACATTGGTCGTCGTCGCGGCACGTTGCCGGATGAACGAGCGCGCAAGGTGTTGCAAGCGTTGTGGGAGACGCCGAGTCATCAGCGCGAGATCCTTGGCGACGCGGACTATGTCCATGCGATCGCAAAGAAACTCACGCATGCCAAAGACGTTCTTTTCCTCGGTCGTGGACTGGGTTTTCCCATCGCGCTCGAAGGTGCTTTGAAGCTGAAAGAAATTTCCTATGCACACGCCGAAGGGTACGCAGCGGGGGAGATGAAACATGGTCCCATCGCGCTCATCGATGAAACGATGCCGGTCGTGGTGGTTTGTCCGATGGACTCGCAGTACGAGAAGATGCTCTCGAACGTGCAGGAAGTTCGAGCGCGTGAAGGTCAAGTCATCGCCATCGCGACCAAAGGTGACGAAGCGATGCTCGAGCTTGCGGCGCACGCGGTTTGGATTCCCAAAGTGCCCGATGAAGTTCTTCCTTTGCTCACGGTTTTACCGATGCAACTCATCGCGTATTACGTGGCGAACTTGAAAGGCAACGACGTCGATCAGCCGCGTAATTTGGCCAAGACCGTCACCGTCGAGTGACCCGTTCGTCTAGACGCACCTCGCACCTCACCCCCGCTACGAAAGCCGGGCACGTTCTCGCTTACGCTCGAACGGCCC
>JANORL010000133.1:0-1658 GCA_031415295.1 Polyangiaceae bacterium
GACTTGAGTCGCCGCCGGCGTGACGAGCAACGCTGTTGGAAGAATGGTGGCCTGGAGATACCTTGCGATCATGGACGAGCTCATGTCGGCATCAGACCACGGTTTTTCAAGCGCGTCAATGGCGCTCGGTTTCACCGGCCACCATTCTTCCAACAGCGCTTCTCATCACGCCGGCCGTGACGCAAGTCGCTTGTGCCGGAGCGGAACATCACACGCAAGCGCAGAACGAGCCGGAGGAGGAACACAGCGGTACCGAGCCGTATGTTATGGCATGTGAAAACATGGCCCATCGGGGCGTAGTCTGTCCTTCTAGGGCCGACTGGTGCGCGAAATTCGGGAAGCGCCCAGCAGCCTGGGGCTGTCAATAGCGGTTGGAGTACGCCTAGTAAAACCGATTCCAACGGCATTCTGCGAAGCAATGGTTCGTTTCGCGAACCCTCTCGCGAATGGCTGAAACACGGCCAGGCGCAACGGTACAAGACAAAAATCTTGTGTTCGTCCCGTCGTTGGTTTACCGTCGGTCATCTCTGACCAGCAAGGAGACGGGTATGCCTGACAAGAGCATTGATTCTGACGAAACACTTTATTACGGTCGGCACACATCGAAAAACATTCGCAAACGGCTCATCGGCCACATTGCGGAATTCGACTTGGCACTCAACTACGTCGCCGACGAAATGGACACCGCCACCGACGCCGTTCGATCGGCCGTCAACGCAGCCCGGGACAAAGATGCCGAGCGGCATCAAAACGTGCATTCGAAAGAGCCATTGTTGAAAGACGCGCTCAAACTGCTCGGGCGCTTCAGCAAGCACCTCGATGGGCAAGATCCAAGCGTCAATCGCAAAGTGTATTTCACGCGTGATGGAACCGCGGGCGGCGTTGGGCGAAGCGCACTAAACGTACTGCTGGCCATTACGCACATTTCGACCAAACTAAACGTGTCCAATTGCCCCGTGCGCGATGCAACCCATTGGCACGGTGAATTCGACACCATGATGAAATTGCTCGGCCCCGCCGTTGCCTCCGCCGACGACTCGCGCGGCGATCGACAATCGCTCACGCCCGAAGTCGAAGCCGCCCGTCACGCCTGGCTCAATGGCTATATCGCAGCCAAATGCGTCGTCGAAGGCGTTTTACGCCTCCTTGGACGCGTGGAACAAATGCCCGTTCTCTTTCACGATCTTCGCGTACCCGCCGGTACAAAACTCACCGCCGCTCCCCCCGACGAACCGTAATCGAGAATCGAGACAAGGGGCTCCGCACCCCTTGACCCGCGCAAGGGACAATGTCCCTTGACCCGTGTATTGTATTGACCGCGATGCGGTCAATACAAACCGGATGACGTGGTGTGTGCCCCGCTTTGAACGTCTGGTGCAAACAGGTCCATGACGCGGCTGCCGCTGGAGGCGTCTGGCGTGAACAGGGACGTTGCGCGAATGCCGACGGGTCCACCTGGCGTGAACAGGGACGTTACGCGAATGCCGCCGGGTCCACCTGGCGTGAACAGGGACGTTGCGCGGCTGCCGACGGGTCCACCTGGCGCGAGCAGGTGCGTTGCGCGGCTGCCGACGGAAGCGTTGAGCCCCAACCAGGGTTTACGTAGCCTGGAGTAGAAAGGCCATTCCTATGCACCTTGCTCGAACCCTTGTCGTTTC
>JANORL010000134.1:0-3777 GCA_031415295.1 Polyangiaceae bacterium
GTTCCTCCAGCACACACGCCCGAACCCGGACGCCCGCGGCGGAGAGCCCCAATAACAAACGCCGGCCGCTCGATTGCGCTCCCCCCGTCGAGAAGTTATTCGTAATCAGCAAAAGCCCATTTTTCCTACGAGGCACGGGGTTGAGAACCCGTTGATACAAGAGCGAATACCTTTTTGACATCGTTTCGCGCGAAAAACTTGGCAATTCCGGCGCTTTCCGCACATTTTCGTCTTGTTTTCGAGACAGAACCGTCAAAATGGCCTGCGCCATTTCCTCGGGCGTAGTTTCTTGAGGCAGAATCACCAACGACGGCGCCTCAAAAGCAATCTCGGCCGTGCCACCCGCGTCTGTCGCGACAACTGGCAATCCCATCGCCAGCGCCTCTAAATGCGCCAAACTCAATCCCTCATGCGCGCTCGTGCTCACCAGCACATCCGACGCCGCGAGCATCGGACCCACATCCATTATCGAGCCAGCGAAATGCACAAACTCGGCGACGCCTTCTTTCGCCAGCAAAACCCGCAAATCGTCGAGAACAGCCCGGGCCGAGAGCACACGCGGATCCTTATCGCCGACCAACAAAAGCCTCGCTTCCCTGCCCGGCTCGGCCTTCGCGAGCAATCGGCGCAACGAGGCGAGTAAAATAGGTAATCGATCAAGGCGTTTTTGAGGTCGCGGGTTTGCCACGACGACCAGCAAAATATCGTTTTTGCCACATCCAAGCGACGCCCGAATCCGGTGGCCTTCTTCCCGCAATATTGGCGATAGGCGGCGCTTTTGGAGATCAATTCCATTCCACACGGTCCGCGTCGGAATCGGCAGGTTTTCATTGGCAAGATCCTTCTCCGCCGCGAGCGAACAGGCGACCATCAAGGATACATCTTCACGACCAAGTTGATGCAGCCCCGCGGGCCAACCAGCACGCGTGTTATGCACCGTCATCACCACGGGCGGACCACCAAGCGCTTTGAGCCGTTTGATCTCGTCTCCAGTCAAGAGATGGCAATGAACAAGATCTATTGCCTCGTTTGCACACACCTCGGCCAGCGCTGCAATGCGGTCTTTGGACCTGGCCAGATCAATCGTATCCGGAGGAGCCACAAATACATCACGTGTTGGTCTGCCGAGCGTAACGACACGCGGACGAATTCCATAAATGGGCAATGTCTCGGCCAAGTCGAGCACCATTTTCTCCGCGCCGCCTTGTTGCAAACTCGTCACGACGAGCAATACGCGTAGGCGCTCGTCGTCAAGCACATCAAGCGCCGAGACGCGCACGAGCCGGCCGCGACCACGCGCAGCGATTTTGGGCAAGGCGATATGCAAAGGCTCGTCCAAAAGCAAATGCTCGGAAAGCAACGTCGATAGCGCGGGCTCGCAATACACGCTGGCGAGCGGAGGAAATACGCACGACGCCGGGTTTGAAAAATCGCCACCGGTCGCTGATAACAACCGCTCATAAGCGGCGGCTTCGATTACGTTTCCCGTATCGGCAAGCGCTCGCAAGACGCCAATGGCGCTGAGGGGACGCCCCAATGCGCTTGGCGGAGGCACGACAAACGAGCCTGTGGAAGCCGGAAAAACCCCCGCACGAAGCAACCAAACCGCTCGGCCGGCGATACGATGCCCAAGCTCTGGCAACGAACACGCTGAAGCATCCTCAGGCGCAAAACCATCTGCGCGAAGAACGCGTAACGTCCTTTCGACACGCATAGGCTCCCGCTCCGCAGGGCACGTCGCAAACACCACGACGGAAAACTCGGGCATTTTCTTGTCTTAGTAGGCGGGTGGATATCCTTGAAATGAATTTGACGACGAATACGAATCGTCCGTGTGCGACGAATTCCACGAAGACGCGTGGCTGCGCGTGGCTTGATACGCCACACCAGCTTGGCGATACGGCTGCGCGGCTGGCACGACGTCCATCACCTGCAATCCATCGGGCGCGTGCCCCGTATACACAAATTGACTGTTGTCCGCACTTTCGACGGTCGCATACGCGACATGATCGGCACCCATAGCGAAATATTTCACCGTAATTCTGGCGCCTACCTGATTGGGATTCGCGTCAATCCAAAACCCATCTCTGCCGGGTCTCAAACCGATGCCATCCGCCGCGAACCGCCTGGGCACCGCATTGCCTCCAGCATTTCCTTTCCCACGTTTTGCGAGAATCCACCCGAAGACGGCGAGAACAAACGCAATCGGCCCGAGAGTGAAAAGCACCTGGATGAAAGAAGAAGACGAGCGACTCGTGCCGGGATTGCTCGGCATTGGACTCGAATTGGGCTCGGTTGTTTCGGGGGGCGGCAGTTGTTGCACTGGCATTTCCGCGACAGGATCCTTATCGAGCACCACCAATCGAAACCCAGTGTCGGCATTTCGCGTGCCCGGCGTGCTTCGATATCGCGCCGCGCCTCGACCATTACGCGCATCTTTCAACCAAGAGCCACCTCGAAGCACACGGCGGGCTTTGTCCGATGCATCCGCCACGTTTTGCATGGGATCGCGTATTTCGCCGTCGGCATAAGGGGCGTACCAATCGAGGCACCATTGCCAAACATTGCCACCCATATCGACGAGGCCCCAAGGATTCGGTTTTTTTTGTCCTACAGGTTTGGTCCCGGTCCCCGCATTTTCTTTAAACCAGCCGAGCGTGAGCGCGTCCTTGACGTTGGCATCGTAATAGGCGCTGGTCGTACCAGCGCGATAAGCGTATTCCCATTGCGCCTCGGTCGGCAAGGTGACGGTCCGATGGCTGGCTCTGGTGGCCCAACGCGTGAATTCGAGCGCGTCGTCGTAGGTGATGATGGTAACGGGATGCTCGTCTGTCTGCGAAAAGCCCGGGTTCTTCCAATTGTACGTAGGTTTTTGGACCAGGGCCTGGCCGTCCCAACCGAACCCGCCGGATGTCCCTTTTTCGGCCTCGCTGCGATACGCGGTCGCCGTGACGAAGCGTTTCCAAGCGCCAACCGTCACAGGGGCTTTCGCCATGTAAAACCCCAAAGAGAGCACAACTTGATGCGGTTTTTCGTCGTCTTTGCGGCCTGCTTCAGCTGCAGGCGAGCCCATCGTAAAAGGGCCCTCGGGGATCCGGACGAAAGTGACCTCAGCGCCGGCGAGATCCAACGTGAGCGCCGGCTCCCTCTGCGCCCAAGCCAAATGGGGAGACAGCACAAGCGCGACCGTGATCACGAACGACTTTTTCATGAGGTATCGGCGACGTTACCAAAGGGCGCACGAAAACGAAACATAGAAAATATCTCTGTCTTCATTCGCTGTCGATTTACGCGAAAACCGATCCCAATGCGTCCCGCGCCCCCTGGCGCTACGAATCGAATTTTCCACAGGGCTAACGTCTTTTCGATCGTGACGGATTTGGATTTTGCCGACGAGCGGAAAAAAAGCATGGGCATGCGGTTCGGCAACCAGTTATCGTCGTTTTGGGAGGTGTCTCATGCGCGTCGAATTTTCCTTCACCTGGCAAGCACTTTTCCTCTTGGTGACGTGCTTCGTTTTGGCTTTCGCACCCGGATGCTCCTGCAGCGAAACATTTCCAGCGCCAAAAGAACGCTCTATCAAGGCTTGCCGTATAGAAGGGCCATCGCTTCCGATCGAAACGCAGCACCCACCACAAACCTCCATTGCTGGCAGCATGCCGGTTGCATTCAGCGCCGGCGAGGATGGGCAAGGACGGATATCCGTTCAACTTGCCACAATATCTGCACGAGGCGTCGCTCCCGATTTGATGATTTCCGCTTCCAGTGACGGAACCG
>JANORL010000135.1:0-6493 GCA_031415295.1 Polyangiaceae bacterium
GAACGACGACGAGGCCTACGATGAGAACGACGACGCAGCTCAAGATCACGCCCGTGAGTTTTCCTGTGCGTGGTGGCGCGCGTGAAATCGTTTGCGCGTGAGTTACCGGTTCGACGGTGTTCGAAATGATCGCCAATACCGACGGAGGTTGCCGAACGAGTGTGGGTGCGTCTGAGCTGTCGAATGTCGAATGTTGGGTAAACCGAGTCGAAACACTTTTGTTGCGCGGACCGAACTTTCGCGAAATGGCTGCGAAAGCTTTAGCCATTTCTTTCATCGACGAAAATCGTTGGGCGGGATTTCTCGCGAGCGCCTGGTCGAAAAAGGAATCAAGTTCGGGTGGCAATGAAGACAAAATACTGGTCGCTTGAGGAATGGGATCATGACAAATTTGGCTAATGACCAGGCCAAACGTATTTCCATTAAATGGGCGCCGTCCGGTGACCATACGAAATAGAATCACACCGAGCGACCATATATCCGCTCGATGATCAACGTCGGGTTGTCCACGTGCTTGTTCGGGACTCATGTAGTGGGGTGTTCCGAGCACCGCACCTTCTTCAGTTTCTTCGCGTACGCTGGTCGATCCAGCGAGGGATTTGACAATGCCGAAATCGAGGATTTTTGGTACTTCGTCGTCGCCTTCGCGCGCCAGAAAGATATTGTCGGGCTTGAGATCTCGATGAACCAATTGCGCCTGATGGGCCTGCTCGAGCGCTCGCGCAATGGGAACGATGATCCGTTCGGCCTCGGTCAGCGATACGTGCCCAACTCGTTTGAGCCTTGCTCCAAGGTTTTCGCCGTCGAGCAATTCCATGACGATATAGGGAACGTCCTGATCGACGCCAAAATCGAGAATTGTGACGATGTTCGATGATTTGATCTTTGCCGCAACGCGAGCTTCCCGGCGAAAACGGGCCACAGATTGTTCCGTCGTATTGGCCATGAATTTCACGGCGACGGGAACATCGAGTCCGATGTGTTTGCCGACCCAAACCGAACCCATTCCACCACGCGCCAGAAGTCGTTCGAGCCGCACTTTATCGGCAATGACGAGTCCCGGTGCGGGCTGAAAGTTCGCAGTGGATTCGTTTGCTGCGGTCATTAAAGTCCCGGCCACTTGACAGGTACGGGTACATGGCTGTCGGTCGTTTCGCCATTACCGAGTTGCGACAAATCATTACGGCCCCAACACCGAAGTGCACCCTGTTCGAGAAGCGCACACGAAAACTGCGTGCCGAGTGATACTTGTTTGACAGGTCCGATGGTTACATCCGTGGGAGTCGAAGTGTTTGGGGTAATCTTGTCGATGCCGACTTGTCCGTAATCATTAAGTCCAAGACAAACCAATTTTCCACCGGCGAGGACAAAGCAGGAATGACCTCCATAGGTTACATTCGAACCGGACGCTCCGAGTGAGAATGGAAACGGTTGTATGGCGAGGATGTTGGAGACTGCGGTGGGCGTGGTAAAGTATTGTCCTGCCTGTCCGAATTGTCCGGCGGAATTGTCACCCCAGCAAAACAAACCGGTATTCGCGAGGCCACAGGTGAAATCTTGACCCGCAACCAATTGCATGACGCCCGTGATCGTCGTCAGTTTTTGGGGAGATTTTTTATTGTCCAGATTGTTGATTCCGAGTTGTCCCCGCAAGTTTTGGCCCCAGCACGAAACCTCGCCTGTCGTCAAACGAGCGCACGTATGCACGGATCCGAGAGCAAGTTGGGTGGCTCCTAGAGGATTCCCGACCACGGACTGCGGCGTCTTGTAAAAACTCGTTCCACCGTTGTTGCCGATTTGTCCTTGGCCATTGGCTCCCCAGCAGTACACATGCTGCATATTGGTGATGACGCAGGTGTGGCGTCCGCCCGCAACCATTTGAGTGGCTACGACGCCGTTCGGGAAACCAACGGGTTTGGGCTCTACGCGGGATGTTTGTGTTCCGTCACCGAGTTGGCCACTTCCATTGTTACCCCAGCAACTGAATGTGGCTGTTCCTCCCGTAACATGGCGTGCGCACGTATGACCTCCCGTGAGGGACATTGCGCCCGTATTGCTGAATGTGGATACTGACGTGACGTTTTCGATGTTCACCGGCTGTTTGGGTTGTGGTTCCGCCGTAAGGATCGCTCCGATTCCTAATTCCCCGTAATTGTTTCCGCCCCAGCAATAAAGCTTTCCATTGCCAGCAGCTGTTTCAACAATGGCACAAGCGTGGTTCGTCCCGGCCACAATTTGGACGATTCCGGTACAGATGCCTTGCAGACAGAATTCACTGGCGCAATCGACATTGGCCGTGCACGTGGCGCCCATTGCGCAGGCGCCGCAGGTGTCTCCACCACAATCGAGACTTTTTTCGTTGCCATTTTGAACGCCATCGTTGCACGTCGGTTTTTGGCACACTTTAACAGTGCAGACTTTACTTGCGCAATCCGCGCCGCCCGAACATTTCAGCCCGTCGGCGCACGGATCACAATCAACTCCGCCACAATCGACGTCCGTTTCCTTGCCATTGCTCAGGCCATCGGTGCACGACGCCACGGCGCAAACGTTTGTCATGCATGATTTGCTCTGACAATCGGAACCCACGAGGCACGCGAAACCGTCGGCGCACGGTGGGCATACCATTCCACCACAATCGATGTCCGTTTCGCCCGAGCCCATGTCTTTTGTTTGATTGGTGCATATGAGTTGTACGCACTTGTTGTTCGAACAAACGAGAGGCATGGCGCATTCGGTATCACTCGCGCATTCGACGCATGTACCTTTTCCGTCACAAACCCCCACCGCGCATTTCGTGCCTGCCGGGGCCAATGAGTTCAACGGCTGTCCATCTGCTTTGCACGCTTCGATCGTGCATTCTTCTCCGTCATTATAAACGTCTGTCGTATCGATCACGCCATCGATGCGGTTTCCCATTCCATCGCATTTGTTACGTTTGCAGTCACCTGCGAGTTGCTCCACGACGCCCGTATCTTCGGCGGTGAGCAGCGGTTCGCAATACCCAGCATGACACGCGCGTTGAGTGCATTCATCGTCTTTGCCCGGACAATCCGCTTTCGTAACGCAAAGAATAGGAAGGTCTGTCGGCGGGATCTCGTTCGGATTGGTCGTGAACTTATCGAGACCGATCACCACGTTACAAGCAGCTCCGACAACGCAAACCGCGACAATCGTTGCTCCGGCGAAAGATACGCGCAACGTTCGTCCAATACCGTGCTGCCCCATCAAAACCTCCCTCGAATGCCAAAACTGCCCATGCCCACGATAGGCTCGATGCGGAATGCAGTATTCGTCGGTTGTGGTTTACCCAGGACCAAAAGCGTAATACCCACGGCGGTGGCGAGGCCACCGACGATAAATGTTGCCGTCGAGATTTGCGACAATTGCTGCGTTTGATCGATCATCGGTTGGACGTTCGTCGGGCAAAGATAGTCCCCACCAGCTTTTGCAGTGCATTTTTGCTCGAGCTCTTCGACTTTCGAGAATGACAACAAACCCGTGACGATTCCCGCGGCTGCTGCCGCCGTTCCAATGCCGATGGCAACCAATGCCGGTGCGACGAGTGTTCGGGAAGAAGCGTCATTTTTCGTCGCATCGGTCGTCGCGTCCGCCGTACGTCGAGCATTGCCGATTTCGAGGTGTGCGAGCACTTTGTTTACGCCTCCACGTTCGGCCAGAATGACAACCACGTCGAGTGGTTTGAATCCCGCAGCTTCGACGCGTACGGTGTGTTTGCCTGGATTTAATCGTGTGGCGACGCCTCCCAAGGGAATCGGGCGCCCGTTCACGCTCGCTTTGGCGCCTTCGCTGGGCGCGCCGGTCACGTCAACGAGGATCGAGGGCACTCGTGAAAGCAGCCGTTGTTCTTTCTTCGCGGCTATCTCGCGAGCTTTGCGAAATGCTGCTGGTGCAGTCGGCGAAAGTGGTTCGGCTGCGACGCGCTCGTAGGTTTCCAGTGCTTCGACCAGTTGTCCAAGGCCTTCATGAGCCTCGGCGATCATCAACATGTGTGGCGGTGCGTGGTAGAGTTGTTCGGCTCGTTCAGCTTTTTTGAGTGCATCGTCAAAC
This sequence comes from Polyangiaceae bacterium, assembly GCA_031415295.1. GTDB lineage: Bacteria > Myxococcota_A > Polyangia > Polyangiales > Polyangiaceae > Polyangium. Next base: position 4,072 of record JANORL010000135.1, read on the forward strand.
CGTGACGCGTCGAGGTCATCGGCTGCGGCGTTGGCCAGTGTCCGAGCTTCGGCAAGTTCATCCGGCTCGGCGGCGACCGCGCGTGTTTCGTATGAGGTCCATGCAACGACGAAAGCGATCGCTGCCGGCAAAATCCGACGCCACATTAGGCGCATGCTGCCATAACCGCACGCTCGATGTCGAGAAAAACGCGCAACTTCGTACGGCGTCCACAACGCGCCCTCGACGTACGCTCGGTCTCAATTTTCGACGCTTGGTTGGTCGTTTAAACATGCGCTAGACTGCATGAATCCAGCGTTACTTTGCGGAGAGTCACGGTATGTCGAAGGTATCCGAAACACCTGCAACGGTTTTTCTCAAGAAGAACGGCGTCGCGTTTTCCGAGCATCCTTACGAATACGAGGAGCGTGGAGGTACGCGGGTGTCGTCGCAAAAATTGGGCGTTACCGAACATGAAACCGTCAAGACGCTTGTGATGGAGGACGACGACAAAAAGCCGTTCATCGTGCTGATGCATGGGGATCGCGAGGTATCCACGAAAAACTTGGCGCGACAGATTGGGAAAAAGCGTGTCGAGCCGTGTAAGCCGGATGTGGCCGAGCGGCATAGTGGGTATCAAGTGGGCGGGACGAGCCCGTTTGGCATGCGGAAACCAATGCCGATTTATGTGGAGCGGACGATATTGGGTTTGCCCAAGATTTACATCAATGGCGGAAGGCGCGGATATTTGGTGGGAATCGATCCGCAAGAATTGGTGCGGGTCGTGAAGGCCGTGGCAGTCGAGGTGGGGCTTGGGGGGTAAACCTAAGCCCTACGCGTTTCTTTCATGCAGTCTAAGTTACTAAAATTACAAAATTTGCGTATTTACAATCGCGGGCCATTCGTAGAGAATGTCGCACGGCTGCCGTACTGCCGTCTCTTGCTCTGCGCGTTTCATGGCCAAATTGAATGCATCTGCTGGCGTTCTCACTGATCCGCAAATTCCGGAACCGATTGAAGTTCCGGCGGCGACGCTCGAACAGGGACAGGTCATCGGAGAGCGTTATGAAGTGTTGGGTCGCCTTGGCGCTGGAGGTATGGGCTTTGTTTTTCGGGCCTATGATCGTCGGTTGTCGGAGGACATAGCGCTCAAAATCGTCGCTTCGACATTGCTGGACGATTCCATGATGCTCGAGAAGTTGCGGTGGGAAGCGAAATTGGCTAGGAAAGTCGCCCATCGGAACGTATGCAAGGTATTCGATTACGTCGAGGCAGACGGGATCCGATTTCTCACGATGGAGTTTATCGACGGACGTAACCTTCGGGCTTTTTTGCGGGAAGGCGTATTGTCTTTCGCTCGAGTTGTTGAGATCATCGAACAAGTTGCCGCGGGGTTGTCGGCGGTGCATATCGAAAAGATGGTGCATCGGGATGTAAAACCGGAAAACATCGTTTTACGCGCAACGGGCGAAGCCGTACTCGTCGACTTCGGATTGGCTCGGAATTTGACGACGGCTCATAAAAGTGAAGTCGTGGCTGGCACACCCGCGTATATGTCTCCTGAGCAATTACGCGGCGAGCCGAACATTGATGGTCGCAGCGATATTTTTGCTTTGGGGATCGTGGCGTATGAACTTTTGACAGGATTTTCTCCATTTGCGCATGCGACGTCAGCGGCGACAGCGAGCGCCATTCTTCGTGATCCTCCGCGTCGATTTGAATCGCGATCGTTTCCGCAAGAAATTACCTCGCGCATTGAATCTGTATTGCTTCAGGCGATGGCGAAGTCACCCATGGAACGATTTTCGTCGCCCATTCTTTTTGCCCAGGCATTGGCGCGCGCCCTTCATGGTTCGTCCGAGGAGATTCCGATTCCCGATACAGAACCTATGGTCGTACGCAGTCCGTTTCGTCGAGTGTGGGTTGATCGTCGGCAGCGTTTATTGGCCATTGCTGTTTTGGCATTGCTTGCGGGCGGTCTTTTTGCAATTTGTTACCGGCGCAATTGGCCATCTTATCGAGAAGTCACGCTTGTCGTCGTACCTTTTGAAAATGCGACGCATGACCCGTCGCGCGATCGGCTTGGTCTCGATGCGTTGGAAGCGGTGCGCAAGGAATTGAAGCGATTGTCGCACGTGCGGATATTGTCGGCGCCGAATGTCGAAGAGGCGCGCGAATTGGCTTTGGACGAGGGAGCCCGTTGGATCCTCGTGGGTGATCTGCAGCTCGACCAGGAGAAAACTCGTTTGTCGGCACATTTTGAGAATGTGGAGACGCATGTGAATGCGAGTGCTGTCGTTGCAGTCGACGTTTCCGTTCCGAAGGATGTCGAAGAATCAATGGAACAATTCAAGACCCGGGTTCTTCACGAAGCGAGATTGCTTCAGCAGGAATACGAGCGATTGCAGCGCGCTGAAAGTGGCACGAAAAACGCCCATGCGCG
>JANORL010000136.1:0-1630 GCA_031415295.1 Polyangiaceae bacterium
CGCGTAAACGTTTCATCCTTTTCGGATCGTTCCACCAAATCATCGACGTCACGCCCATTCAAAAAAATGGACCGCAACGTGAACGTGTTGCCAAACGTTTGTCGCGCCAGCGTATTCGCCTGAATCATCATGCCGTCCGACGAAAAAGTGACCACGATGATCGGCGCATAACGAATGGCTTCTGCTGCGCGCACCACTTCATGATCCGCTTCGGGGAGTGCCCGAGCTTCCACCAACAAGCCAACTCGGCCATCCGCCAGCGGAATTGCACCAATTGTTGCTTCGATACGTTTCGCTTGCCCTTTCGGAAAGATCGTGCGTTCGTGCTTGACACGTTCCCCGGAAGCGACCCTGTCCCTCAGTTGCATCAGCGTTGCGCGAATCGTTGGCGACGGATTAAACGAACGGTTGACCAATTCATCGAGATCGTCGGCGACCCACATCGTCAGGCCCGAACGATTGGCCCACGTGATTTGACCCGTTTCCGGATCGGAAATCCATACCGCGTGTTCGAGGAGGTCGAGCACGGTTAACGCTTGATCGTTCATAACGGTCGAAAGCAGCGAACAGCACGCCGTAGGCGCGCGCCCGTACTGTACTCGAACGTTCCCGATGCCGACAAGTCGTGAACGAGGTCGCTCAGCTCAAATGCACACACGTGCCGTTCGACGGAGGACCGTGTGTTGCCGGTGTATCGTTTCTTGACAAACGTTACTTGGGTGTATCACAGACACCACTTGTCGCCGCGGAAACATTGTTGTCCGTGCGACATTCGGTCCATGTCGGATGCGGGACACCCGAATCATCCGCCACTGCATACAGCAGCACCGCACCGCTCGAGATATCCGACGTCACGCCGGGCAACGGCAATACGAGCGCTGCGGATTCGGCCGGATAGAGTATTTTCGACGTGGCGACTTGTCCCAGCAGGGTGCCATTGGGATAATTACCCTTGTAAAACCCAACCACCACGCCAGCGGGCAAGGAAGCTTCGCCGACATTTCTTATCGTTGCGGACAGTGCAAAGTCCACACCGCATAGAGGTGCCAATGAAACGATGGCGTCCGGTGCGGCAAATTCGCTTCCAGGTTGTTTATTTTGGCGGAAATTGTTCAAGCCGGGTTGGGTGTAATTGTTTTTTTCGGTCGTCGGAATGGTTCCGTCTTCTTCCACATTCGTGATGTGATACGCGTGTTCGTTCCAAACTCGGCGCGTTCGCACCCATTTGCCAATTTCATCACCGAAGATGCGCACGCCAGCTTGGGCAATAGATACGCCGTCGTCGCATTGAAGCGCCGGACTGGCTTGCCCATACGCATTCGAGACGGCGACGATATCCGCATGTCCATCATTGTCCACGTCGGCGACGATGGGATTTTCAATGAGCGTCGCGGTTGTATTGCAACGTTCCCAGAGCACATTTCCCGTCGGCCCCTCGTAAATGCGCAAACGCTGCTGATCCGAATAAATGACTTCGGCTTTTCCATCCCCGTCGAAATCGAAAACGGTGCTTCCCGTCGACGCCGACGAACAATCCGACGTTTGTTTGATCCACAAGAACGTATCGACGCCCGCCACATTTGCATCAATCAGCTTCTTGCCGTCGAGCACCGCATAACCAACACCGCCG
>JANORL010000137.1:0-12320 GCA_031415295.1 Polyangiaceae bacterium
AAATTGCTGTGGTCTACCCTGCGAGAGCCGCTGAATCTGCCAGTTTGGGTCGATCTCGATGGTGAAACTGTGCGGGTGGGCAACGACCGAATTTTGCGCCAAATTACGGCACCAGTGAATAAAGACGGCGTGCTAGTGGGATTTCTCCGAGTCAGTCATCCTTGGTTTGAAGTAACTAAGCCGACGGAGTTGTTGATCGTCGATCTGTCGATTGGGACTTCCCTGGTAATTGCGAGTGTCGCCGCCATCGGCTGGTTTCTGTCGGGAATTGCGATCGAGCCTGTCAAAGCTTCCTATCAACAGCTCAAACAGTTTACCGCCGATGCCTCCCACGAACTGCGTAATCCGATCGCGATCGTCCAAACCAATGTCCAAGTTGCCCTCACCGAGGAACCGCTATCCCCCCAACAACGCCAACAACTACAAACGATCGAACGGCTGACTCGTCGCTTGGGGCGATTGGTTGACGATCTATTATTTCTTGCTCGGCAAGATAGTAGTATCATCAGTGCCGATTTTGGATCTGTTCCCCTCGATGCACTACTGATGGAAACGATCGAAGAGCAACAGCTAGCCGCCGCTGCGAAGGGGATTGAGCTGACACTAGAAATTATCGATCCGATTGCCGATCCGAGCGAACTTGCCGTGTTTAATCTCAGTGGCGATTGGGATCGGTTGGTGCGACTATTTACCAATTTACTGACCAATGCGATCCAATATACGCCACCGCAGGTCGAGGCTCCAGGGAAGATGGCTCTCCGCCAAAGACCATCACAGATCGATGTCCAGCTCAAGCAAATAATTCGGCAGAATACATCTTATCTCCAGGTCAAAGTCCAAGATACAGGAATGGGCATTCCCAGTGAAGCAATCCCACACCTGTTCGACAGGTTTTATCGTGTCGATCCGGCGCGGACAGCTAATTATTCTGATGTTAGCAGTGGTTCGGGGTTGGGACTGGCGATCGTCAAATCGATCGTCATCAGTCATCAGGGTGAACTCTCGATCGATAGTCAAGTCAATTTGGGGACGACGGTAACTATAATCTTCAAGAGTCATGTAACTTGACATCCTCCCCAGCTCAGATGAGCGTAGGGATTCCTAAACATCGCTATTTGTTAATTAATACAGATTAGAACGTATATGCACCAGGATATTCAGGAATAGGCACCCCACTAATTGGCGCGATTCCACTATCCGTGTAAAAAAAGTTATTACCGATCGGATTGATGGGAGTAGAATTATTGCTAGCAGTAGTTAAATCGTTATTCATAAAGTCAGCAATTGCCACCTTAAATAAATTATCGATTCGATCGATCTTCACCTTAACAGCCGTCTGATTTCGACCGCTAAATCGATGCTGCCATCCACCAAAGACGGAGGCAGATTCACTGGCATCGAGTTCGATCCAATCACCGTTCTCAACACGGTCGATCGGATTTAAGTCGTTAATTTTAATTAAAGCCATACGTTGTTTACTCCCAATCAAAGTTTGTATTAAATCAAAATAGCTGCCAATCGAAATAACCATCGATAAATTACTCAAAATCGAGCAAATCTATCGATGGTTATTTATTTAAACGGATGGAAATATTCTAGTGACCGCCACCGTTGTAGCCGCCATTGCCGCCGTTACCACTGGTGAAGAAGAAAACACCGTTACCACCTTTGGATTTTTTGCCGCCGCCGCCACCGCTGAATAAGATTTGACCGCCGCCATTGCCGCCATTGCCGCCATTGCCACCGAATCCGCCGGTTTCACCACTCGAAGTACTCGATACCGTCGTTCCGCTCGTCGTCGACGAGCTTTGATCGTCGACCTCCGTCGAGCATGCGAACGAATGGAACGCCATCGTCCCAACCATCGCACCAAGGATCAAACACGCTCGGTGTGATCGTTGCGAAGTGGCGAGATGTTGAAAGGGTTTTGCTCGAAGTACCATCGCTGTTCCTCCCACGAAATGAAACGCTACACTGGTTTTGCCAGGTTGCGAAGTACGGTTTCGATGTTCGTTCACGATGCGTGGTTTTTCTCGCCCGATTGCTGTAGCATCGCCGTGTGTTGCCTTTGCCCCCCATCGAGACGCGCCAACTGTTCCGCGAAATCAACGCTGGTCTTCTAGATCTTTGCGCCAAGCTTTCGTCGGACGACTGGGCCAAACCCACGGTGCATTCCGATCGCAACGTGAAGGATCTCGTCGCGCATCTGCTTGATGGATCGTTGCGACGTTTGGCGATTCAACGTGATGGCCACTTCTTGCAAGCGCCCGAGTTGCGCTCGTTCGAGGACATGGTCGCGTTCGTGCAGCAACTCAATCGCGAATGGATCGTTGCAGCGAAACGCTTGAGTCCCCGCGTGATCGTCGACTTGATGAAACGCGCGGACGAAGAAGTGGCGGAGCTTTTTTCGAGCCTCGAACTGCAATCACCTTCGCCGTTTGGTGTCGCATGGGCCGGTGAAGAGTGGTCCGAAAGTTGGTTCGACATGGCGCGCGAGTACACGGAGAAGTGGCATCATCAGCAGCAACTTCGTGATGCTGTGGGTCGTCCTGGATTCAAGGAACGAAGGTTTTTGCATCCTGTTCTCGACACGTTTCTTCGCGGAGCTCCGCATGTGTACCGCGAAACGCGCGCTGACGATGGCACGACGATCGAGATCACAATCAGCGGTGAAGCTGGGGGGAAATGGAATCTCGTGTGCGACGCTGGTCGCTGGGCGCTGGTCACGGATTGTCTTAACAAACCCACGACGTTCATCGAGTTGGATGCCGACTGTGCGTGGCGACTTTGGACGAAGGGGCTTGATGGCAACGCAGCTCGAGCAAAGGCAATCGTGCACGGTGACGAGTCACTTGCTGCGCCGCTGTTCACGATGATCACGATCATGGCGTGACGCGCAGTTGCATATGCATCTCGACACAAAGCGGCTCATCTTTTAGGCTCGCGCGCCATGAACACACATCTGCGAATGGGTCTTTCTTTGGCGATGGTTTCGCTTCTCGGCCTTACCGCATGCGGTAGCGAACTAGACGGCGCATGCACGACGGAGTCTCGGTCTTCGGTCACGGTGAACGTCGTCGACGCGGCCGGGGCGGTCGTCAAGGACGCCGTTGTTACGTTTACGGTCGATGGTGGAGCAGTCGAGACGTGCGACTCGTTTCCGGATGCAACGGATTACACCTGCGGCCGCGACCGCAAAGGAAAATTCATCATCACGGCAACGAAGGGCGCGGATACGAAGACAGAAACCGTCACGATCACGACGACGACTGACGGCTGCCATGTTGAAGGTCAAACGATCACGATGAAGCTCGGTGTTTGACAAGGTTTTTCCTCGCCGCTTGCCGTTTGTCGCGGCGCTTCTCGTCATCGCTCCGGGCCTTTATCTAACGGTCCAGGCCACGTACGCCGCGTCGTATTCACCCTTCGGGCGCGATCAAGGCATATTTCAATATTTTGCGTGGGCGCTACGTCAAGGCGACGTTTTGTACCGCGACATTCGCGATGTAAATGGCCCGCTCACGACCCTGGTACATTTTGTTTTCCAGCTCTTGGGAGGCGAAGACGAGCATCGATTTCGAGTGCTCGATTTGGTGGTCACTGGCGGTGTTTTTGCATTACTCGGCGCGAGTTTGCCTGGGTTGGGCCGTGATAATGACGACAAACCTTCCAGATGGGAACGTATCGCCTGGGCGTCTGCTGCATGGCTTGTAGGCACGGCGAGTTACCTGTCGCATTTGTATTGGGACATCACGCAGCGGGAAACGTTTGCTTGTTGGTTTTTACTCGCATCCGTGGCTACGCAAGTCCTCGCGGCATCACCAACGTTTCGCAGGACGAACGTACGTTTACCATTCGTTTTGACGATGATTGCGGGCGCGTTCGCGATCACGACGTGGTTTGGCAAGCCAACCTTCGTGTTTTTCTTTCCAGGTCAAGTGTTGGCGCTTTTGTGCGACGAAGAAGCGCCACTGCCGCGACGCAAACGCTTGGTGGCATTTGTTCTGGGAACGGCGATTGGCGTGTTGTTCAATTTGGGTTTCGTGGCCATTTATGGAGATCTTCGCGCATTTGTACAAATCGCGATCTTCGATGCTCCGGTTTTGTACCGATACATCTGGGCAAAAACGATTGCGGAGTTATTCGTCGACAACTTTTCTCGATGGGAAACGGGTTTGGCGCTTCTCGGTAGCGGTGTTCTCATCGGTCTCATCGTGGCGCGGAAAATCCCGCGTCGAGCGCTGGTCATCGCGCTCTTGCCGTTGGGAGCGTTGGCAAATCTCATCGTCCAGCGCAAGGGCTTCATGTATCACTACCAGCCCCTCGAAATAACATCGCGTTTTGTGTGGCTGACGCTTCTGGTTTGGCTGAGTGAACGTATTTCATCGGGAACCATCACCCAATTTGCTCCCGTCGTGACGCTGGCCCTCACCATGGGTATCGGTGCGGCATGGCAATCGCGATCGAGCCCCCATACCGCTGCGAAGTCTGCCATTTGGCAACATGTGCACACGTCGCCGGAACGAGAAACAGAAAATTATTTTGCTTTATGGCCGGAGCCGCATTTTTATCCGTGGGAAATGCGCCAAGCTGCCAAGTACGTCCAGGAACATACGCGCCCAGACGAACGGATCGTCGTGTATGGACTCGACCCGTATTTTTGGTTTTTGGCTCGGCGTTTGTCATCGACGCCTTATGTGTACGCGTATGACCTAAACGTAGGCGCGGCGCTCGCTGGCGGAACCGGAGCACGTCCAGATGCGGCAGCACGCGAAAAGATTCTTGTCATGCAACGCGTACATGCAAAGGATCTCGAAGCGAAGGTCAAGCAACGCCCACCTGGCGCTTTCGTGTTTATCGAGCACGCGCCGATGACCTCGTATTGGGACGATGGCCCGCGGGATTTTGCAGCGTGGTGCCCCGACGCAGCGGCATGGATGAACGAGCGTTATCGGGAAACGATTCAGTTTGGCGTGGTACGTGTGTATTTGCCTGAGTGACGAACAGGTCAATATGCGGCGCTACTCTTTGATTGGCTACTCAATGGCCAAACACCTCAGCAGCGGTCTTCGCATGGATGACGTTGTCAGTCCACCGTTCGAGCATTGCCACGTCGGTGCATGCTTCGATGCGCTTGTTCTGTTCGTCCGACATAACAATGCCCGCTTGTTCGGCCAAACGCTTGAGTATTTTTCGTGTTTGGTGGCAGATGCTTGTCATGTACACATCGTGAACGAACTGCGTAACCTCGCGGCGCCGCATGTGTTCCATGAAGTCCCGTATGAACTCTGGAATTTCAACAGTACGCGCTTCCATGTGCAGGCCCGTCCTCATCGCTTCGAACGGCGCTTTCGGCGCACGGCCCCTTCGCCAAAAACGTCAGCGGCAGTATTCGCATTGATGGCGTTGTCGGTCCACCGCTCAAGCGTTTCCAAGTCGGTGCACGCTTCAACATGCTTGTGCTGTTCGTCCGTCAGAACAATGCCTGCTCGCGCGATGAGCCGCTCGAGTATTGACCGAGCTTGCTCAAATTTGCCTTGACTGATGCCTTGACTGATGCCTTGCCTGATGCCTTGCTTGATGCCTTGCTTGATGCCGTCATCCACATAGGGCTGGATAAACGGCGGAATCTCGACTAGCCGATTGTTGAGCTTCAGTTCCATGACCAACGCCTCGATCGCCCGTTTTAAGGGCGTCTGCACATGATTGTATACCACTGCAACCATCATGGCCGCCAGTTCTTTTGACATGTCCTTTGGTGAAGCCATCAGCGCTTCCTCGGCGGCCAGCACGACATCACGTCCATGTTCACCTTGGTCGTGACAAAGTGCCGAGAGCAACGCCAATGACGGATCCGCGCACGCTACCGCAGGATCTGTAATAACCGGGATCGACGCTGGCCCAAGAACCAACGGCCGCATCGTCGTGAGTCCCCATCCGATGTCAATGGGCGTCGTCGCCCACTTCGCCACCTCTTCGTTTGTCGCAACGACCAGAACGATCGTCGCACAGTTTGTCTTGGACCGCTGCACCGTCGCGTAGACCGGCCACGCGTTTTCCTTACGCACATCCACGTTACGCTGAACTTCCACGACGATCGACAATGTCGGAATTTGTCGTTCGTCCTCGAGTTGCAACACCACGTCCGCCCGAAACTCGACGGACATCGTTTGATTCAGCGCCGAATCGCCTACACGTACATGCGCGTAGCTCGGAATGTCCTTGCCAAACAGCGTCTTGAGTAAACGCGGTGCAAAGTTCGGGTCACCTCGAAAAAGATCACCGATCGCTTCATGTTCTGTCGTTACCACATGAAGACGCTACACCAAGCGTTGGTCCAGGAACAAGTTTAGCGTAACAATTTTTATGGTTCGGCCAAATGTAACGCCTCGCGGACGAACTCAATTACTCAATTACTCAATTGCACATTACGGTTCGTCGCTACGTTGCGTGTTCGGAATCACTCTTGGAATCGAAAGCAAGAATGCTTCCACAAGGTTCGTCTTCACGTACACTCCATTGTAACGAAAACCCGGAAGTTGTTCGTACTTCGCCGCAAAGTCTGGATGCTGCAACAACCCCGGGACCAGATGCCCGTCGATGATCACGTCGGGTTTGACCACGTTCAGCGTATATTCGGGATCCGATTTTTCATGGCCCGCAATACCTTTACCGAGCGATGGCACGTCAATCGCCGCGATATGCGCGTCGTTCAAGCCCAGCATATCGTGCGCATAAAGCCCTGAAACATACGGAATTTCTCCCGCTGCATAAACCGCAATTTTGGTGCTTTTCGGGGCGTTGTCTCGAAGCCATTGCCCAATTCGAATCCTTTCGGCATCGTACGGGGCAAAGGGACCGAAAAACCGAGCTTCTCCCAATGGCCCCGTCGTGTACCACGCAAACGCCAGATACCCGGCCGTCATCACCGCAAGAACGGCCCGCGCGGGAAACGCTTTCCACGACGCATCCGCAGGTTCCATTTCCGCAATCGCACCAACGAGCGCCACCGCGCCCAATGGAATCGCCGGCGCAAAGAGTCGCCCGAACGACCAATCCCCACCTGCGACGATCACAAGCGTTACGGAGGCCCCAAAAAGCACGGCCGCTGTAGCAAGCGCTGGAAAACGATTGCGACGAAATACAAATACAAGCGGAAACAGCAAACATAGGTACGGCGAAGCAAACCGCTCGTGCACGTAATCAACGCCCCGTTCGATGGACGCGAAGGACAAACCCACCTTGGCGCGCACCGAGTTTGGAAAAATGTGCAGCCCATAAAAACCGATGCGAAACAGTTCGTACAAACCAAGACAAACTCCAAGAACCAGAAGAAACCGCCACACCTTTGGATCACGAAAGGTCTGTCCGGAAAGACGGCTCGTCACGATGTGATAACCCGCTCCCGCCAGCGCCAGAAACAATCCTTCGGGTCGCGTCATCGCGAGCAACCCGAGAAACAACGCGGCCAGCGGAAAACGCATTCGTTGCGCCCGTTTGTCATGATAGAAAAACCACGCAGCAAGCATCAAGAACGCATACAAGCACCCTTCGAGGCCTCCGATGGACCACGCGGCGAAATAACCGCTCGTGGCCGGCAAGAAAGCAACGAACGCGGTCGCCATGGGCGAACGAATGGCAAACAAGCGGCGAGCAGCGACGACAGCCAATATGATCGTCGCCACGCCAAACCCGATTCCTAACAGTTGTGACGTTCGTACGACGTCCGCTCCCGCCAAACGAAATGGCAGCAAAAGAAGAATCCAAAGCAGATTCGAAAAACCTTCGACACGTTCGCTGCGGTTGTAGACAAGACCATGCCCGGTCGCGAGATTTTCAAGGTATCGAAACGAAATATACGCATCGTCGACAGCATTGCCGAGAAATAACGTGCGGTAGACCCACGCCTGCTGCACGTAGACGACAAGTGCCACCAACGTGATGATCACCGTTGGCAGGTCTAAACGCCGAACTTCGGGCGTTACGCGGGGAGACACTTCTTCATTTTCGCTCGGAGAAACAGACACGGCGCGCAGCATACTCGGACAAGCGGCGTTCGTCGCGCAAAAAGCCACGTGACGAACGCGCTTTGCCGTAGTAGGACTGGGGCCATGCACGTTGCCATTACGGGAGCTTCAGTGGGCATTGGGGAAGCGATGGCGCGCGCCTGGGCGGCGAAAGGGGCATCGCTTACGCTCATCGCGCGGCGCAAGGATCGCTTGGACAAGCTCGCCAAAGAACTGGGCGCCAAAGTGTATGTGCACGAACTGGATTTATCGATTTCCGATCGAGCGACGGAATGGATTGAGCCTGCGAAAAAAGCTCTCGGTCCCATTGATGTGCTCGTGAACAACGCGGGCGTGCAACATATCGAACCCGTCGAATTGGCCGTTCCTGAAGAAGGTGAAAGACTCTTGCGCCTGAACGTATTCACTCCGCTGCGTATCGTGCGTGCGGTTCTTCCGGGAATGATGGCGCGAAAATCCGGGACGATCGTCGATATTGCTTCAATGTGTGCGATTACGCCCATGCCCGGCATGTATTACTACAATGCATCGAAAGGGGCGCTGGCAGCAGCATCCGAAGGATTACGCGGTGAATTGGATGGAACCGGGGTGCATATCGTGACGGTGTATCCCGGACCAGTGGCAACGGACATGGGGACGACGGGCCTTGCGAAATACGAATCGACGTGGGCATCACGTTTGTCGCCGCTGGGAAATGCGGATGAATTGGCTAGGTTGGTGTTGCGCGCCGTGGACAAACGTAAAGCGCGTGTCGTGTATCCACGGTCGCTCGCTATAGCGATGCTATTTCCGAGGCTTGCTCGATGGGTGACCGCGAAATTGACACCACCCATCAAGAGGGTTTCGGGCGGGTAGTCGGAGTGAAGCCCTGACGACTTGCCGTCAGGCATCGACGACGGCCTGACGTCCGGCATGTCAGGATCAGCGGACGCGACAGGATTCGATGAAGTATGCTCGGCCGCTCTTGTATGGCAAATCGTCGCAATCGAGTAGATCCTCCGTTTTCGACGGTCGCCATCCTTGAGGGATCATCGAATCATACGTAACACGCGCCAAGGCGAGCGATTCAAGGAGTGACTCGATACAATCAACTCCCGTGCCGAATCGTATTGAAGTCCCGTCAAGCGGGTCGAACGAATACGCACATTTCCACGTCCCATCGCCCATTTGGATAGGTTTGTACACGGTCAAAACGACCTTGGACGTGACGCCATTTTGATCCGGAAAAGCAAGCTTGCGAGTCCCTAGAACGTCCAAATCGCTTGGTTTCTCCTCCAGTGCAGGAATCTGGGGCTCTTGATGGCCTTCGGGCCTCTCGATACGCCAGGGAAGACCGCAATGCTTCACCCCTTGCCAATGCGCGCGTTTGCCAAGTATGGAACTCAGAAGGTAGCAACAGGCAACGTCGACGGCCCCCAAGAAGGAGTCAATGAAATCGAGTCCACTGCTCGAAATCGTTTTTCCATTCAATCGCTCAATGGGTGGACCGAACGCACAATCCACGTGCCAACCGCGCTTGTCGACTCGTGGATAGGGGCTGTAGATCGTCAACACGACGTTGCGTTCGTCGCCGTTGTCGTCCGTGTATTGAATTTCCCGCGTCGTGAGGACATCCATGATGCTTACCAGTCAGTCGATCCGTGCCATACAATCCGCCCGGCCTCTCGAGCATTCTTCGCGGCACGCTCGTAACTCCGATCCGTCTTTGTTCGACTTCCAACACCGGTCTTCACAGGCTTCGCATAAAGTGACGCACTCGTCTTGTCGACGCTCCTTTTCCTCTTTGCTCATTTCCAAGCGTTCAACGGTCTGGCCGTTGACGTTCTCGGCAAACTCCGCGCCGTCGTGTGTAGAGGCAAACGCCCCCGAGGTAGCAGCGAACGAACCGAACAAGAACAGCGCCGCAAAGCTGGACAAGGTTTTCTTCATGAGACACCCCTTTCAATCGCCTGGCTACACGAACGACCGAGCGAACACAATTTTTCTGCAATGCATGTGTAGCGCGTGCACAAAGATGCGCGTTTGCCCTTGATTCGTCGCGTTCCGTGCAAAGCCGCCGCCGTCCCCGCCGCTCCTTCAGTGACCCAAGGTGACGTCGATACCTGGGACGGCGTCGCCATTGCGTTCTTCGAACAATTCGTGGACGCTCTCGAGGATGCTCGCCGCATCGATCCGGCCATTCCAGCGCCGTCGATCATTGGCTTGCGTAATTGGTTCGGGCGAAAAACACGAACGGCGGCAGACGAACAAACGCCAGAGACCTCTGGAACGCCGCCGTCGACCTCTGGAACGACGCCGTCGACCTCTGGAACGTAATTCAAAACACTACGCATACTCGACCCACCGCCTCGTGCAGTGCGATCGGGCCTTACGACGGCACCGGTTTTACCGGGGCGTGAGGCTCTACTCCTTCTCCCACTCCTCCATGGTTGGGACCTTTTCCCCACGTGCGCGTCGAAAGCTGCAGATGGCGCGGTAATTGTCAGCGTGTTCTTGGGCTTTTATGGCGGCCTCCTCATCCTCTGCTTGCCGTACGGGCGGGGTTTGTTGTGTCGTACCCGAGCACGCCAACTGGGTGACCGCGGGGGCAACCACAAGAGCCAACGGAACGACGGTTTCTTGGAGAAAACTGGCGACTTTGGTGAACTTCATGTCCACAGCCGAGCACTGGTTTGTCTCGGCGTCAAGACCTTTCGGTTCTTCCGGCTCAACCTCGGAAAGAAAAGACGGCTCCAAACCCACCGCTTGAGCCACGGCCGTTTGTGGGGCGCTGTACGTCGTCAAACTTATAGGTTTTAAGGGGCCGGCCATCGCCGACGAACCCGTGGGCAAAAGCACGCCACAAACCACGGTCACCGCTACCGTCACCGTCACCGCGCCGCTGAGTTGCGTCACCGGTACCAGCATATGCGGCGCCGCTTGCATCACGTGGGCGACAAACGCGCGGGCTTTTTTCGGCACCAGCAACACCAGGGCCGCAAGGGTGGCTTGCATGGCAGCGTAAAGCAGATCTAGGATCCGCTTCCGGCGCGCATACATCGCCGACCAAGACAATCCTTGTTCGCCTGCCAACGCGGCAATGGTTTTTCCTTCGGTAAACAGCGCATGCAAAAGATCCTGCTCCGCCGGTTTCAGGGCCATGATCGCGGGATCCAACATCTTGCGCGCTTCCACCGTGGCGACGGAGGGTGGAACGACAACCATTTCGG
The DNA here is from genome assembly GCA_031415295.1 of Polyangiaceae bacterium. Classification (GTDB taxonomy): domain Bacteria; phylum Myxococcota_A; class Polyangia; order Polyangiales; family Polyangiaceae; genus Polyangium. The sequence continues at coordinate 11,237 of JANORL010000137.1, forward strand.
TGATATCCGCATCCGAAATAATCTCGCGTACTGCCCGACGGCGAGACGATTGGCGGTTCGTCATGGCCTCCCATTTCGCCAACTCGCACATCCAGTTGATGAATTTTTTTTCATCTTGGATTGACTGTCGTTCGCTGATGGGTTTGGATAAGGCCTTGACGAACGCCTGCTGCACGACATCTTCAGTGGAAGCTTCAGAATGATGACATACGGACCGCGCGACCACCAACATCGCTCGCTTGACCGTGAAAAACTGCTGGGCGGACAAACCAAAGGGGAAAAACGCGGGTTTCACCCGACCGAGAGCAGGGACCGATGGAGCAAGGGTTTCTTCCGTGGGCTTCTTGGGCGGCTTGTCCGAAGGTGGTTTGCTCATAGGGGTACAGGGCACCAACCTACCTGCATCTTCAAAAATATATTTACTTTTTGTTCGCTGCTGGCCACGACCATGGCGAGCCTCGCTTTTTCGGAGCAGACCGTTTTTGCCCAGGACCAACCCGTGATCCTTCCCACGCGGCTCGACTTCGACGCCTCACGCGCTCCCATGAACTGCAACAACTTAGAAAATTTTCTCACGGTCATGGAAGCCTGGGTACCTCGATCCCGCTTTCGCGATGACGCAGAGCGTCGATTGATCGTCCGCATCTACGGGTCGTCGACGGCTGGCAAGCAAGCCGATGTGTCGCTCGTTGATGCGCAAGGTGTCACGACAGCCGAGCGGCATCTGGATTTTCGCGCGCGACAGGAGTGTCACAGAGTGCTGTGGCAAACTGCCCGGGATGCAGCGGAGATCCTCGGCGCCCTCGAACCACCTCCACCGAAGCAGCCCATTCCTTGCCCCACATGTCCACCACCAGCACCTTGTCCGCTGGCACCTCCGTCCCCCACATGCCCCCCATTGCGGCAATCCCCATCCACGATCACGCTTTCCCCAACGCCATATCGTTCTTTCGTGGGTATCGGCGCTTTCGTGGGGTCCGGCATTTCGTCCGAACTCAGCTTTGGACCCCACCTGCTCGTCGGGTTCGTCCCTTCACGCGTATTGCCTGACCTGCACGTCGAATTCGAGGGGGCCTGGATGTCG
>JANORL010000138.1:0-2478 GCA_031415295.1 Polyangiaceae bacterium
CGCCGAGCAGCATCATTTCGACGCTAACGACAACGTTGCTCTTGCAGTCGACGTCGAGCACGTGCTAGGTCGACCTCCGTGCGGGGTCGTTAGGTGTTCGCAGGAGAAAACCAATGCACATGCTGGTGTTCGTATTCGTGCGGGATTCAGTGCCCAACGTTCGAGCCGAGGTGGAACGCCTGATGGCGGGTAGCAATCTGCAACCAGGCAGAGAGTACCCTTCTTATCAAACGCGTTGCTCCTGCGTTAGTGAATTGGCGTTCGGTGATAGCTTCCGCGCCTTTGACGAATCGCCGCGAGGAATCGCTTGGAAAAACCAATTCAAGGCAGCTTACGAAGCTGGAGACGAGGCGCTTCAAAATAGCATTAACCGTGAACGTGTGTTGGCGATTCACGAACTCGAACTCCAGCATCCTAATTATGACAAGCCCGATCCAGAATGCTGGTGCCGCGGAGCGGGTTTTCGCGTGTGGTCACGTGATCCTGCACATCATCATGATTGGTGGGGCATTGGAGGGCGTTGGGACGGGTTTCTTGCGAGGATGGGGGAGGATATCCTCGATGGAGACGGCAACAGCTATCCTGGCAACGTTGCGCGGGCGCGCGACGTCCCTACGGATACGTTGCCTTCGGCCTTCATCACGGCGGACGGTCTTTGGTACGAGAAACTGGTCTACTTTTCAAGCTCGCTCGACGTGGAGGATTGGATTCCCTACGAAAAACAGGAATATCACCGCTGGTCCCGACAAGTGGCGGATGCCTATCGCCAGCACCAAGATCACCTCGTCGTGGCGGTCGACGTGCATTTGTGACGTCATTCGATGGGAAACGCGAAGCCTCAATGCCTTTGCGTTTCATTGATACACCACCTGCACGATCAGGCCCGGCCGTCCTTGGTTCTTCAGCGTCACAGGCGTGTTGTTAAGAAACAACTGTCCTGCCTCCTCGACATACCCACCGTTGAATTCCTTCAGAGATTCTTTCAGCGAGCCCTTCGGCACGAAGATTTGCAAGCGTTCCACGCCATGGGCAAGAGTTTCCCCATCGGCATCGTTTTTCTTGGTCAACGCCTTTACCACGTTTTTGAGCTGCAAGACGGCATGGTCCACGTCGATTTTTCCACCGTTACCAGGGCCCTTGATCTCGCTCAGGACGAGCATGTCGGTTTTCGTGATCGTGAGGAAATCGCACGCGATGTTGGTGCCCGCCCCAGAGTTCACAATGCCCAACAAGTCCTTGACGGCTGTGTCACTGTGGGCAAGTACCCAGTGTCCTTCGTCTTCGAGCAATCGCCGCAATGCTTCGCGCTCGTAGATATTGGCGACTTCCGTCAGTTTGTCGAGGTTCGGACGCTTGCCAGCCGCGTATTTGAGCAGCCGCCATTCGGGCCGGAATCGAGTCTTTGCCAGGTCGCCAAGTTTGTCCCCAAGCGTCACGATAGCCGCCGCAACCGCTTTGCCTTCCGCCGAAATCGCCGCCGTCGATACGCCTTTCCACACCTTGACGACCTTGCCGATACCAAACCCGAGCCCTGACCAAACGCGTTCGCCCGTGGTCAACTCGCGCCCCGAAGGCAAACACCATTCTTTGCCCGTCACCGCTTCGCACAAATCCAATGCCGGTCCGACAAACGGCACGAATCCAATGCCGATACGCGACGCGCCGTGCACGATTGTTTTCATCGTGTCGCGATACTGCGCGGCAATCTCCCCGGCTGCTTCCATACCGGATGCAAATGCGCGTATCGTGTCGAAGAAGGGACCCGTCAGTTCTGGCGCATTCGCTTCCTCCCACGCATTGAGTCGATCCTTCAGATCCTCGGCGAGCACGCCATAAAGGTTTTTCAGCGGGCCATTGACATTGGCGCGTACGTCTTGCGGAATGGATGCATCGTGAAACCACCCCGATGCATCCATGAATTTTTGCAAATAGGCCGTTACCTTGTTTTGCGCATTCAGAAATGCACTCGTTTCCGCTTGCGAAACGCTCATGCGCGCGAGGATCGCCGCTTCCAACGCTTTCTGGTTCGATCGCCACGCGCGGACTTCGGCGACGAAGTTTGCCCGGCCAATCACTTTGGTACCCGAAACGTTTTCTTGCAGAGATGCAATCACGCCGTCCGCGTAGGCCGCATATGGATCGTTGCCCGCATCGAAGGCGCCAGGGACGCTCGAAATGTCCGGCACGTCGACCCAGGGGACGTCATTCGGACCGAGGCCATAATTCGATGGATCGTCGGGGTTGAAGCCATTCTGTCGCGTTTCACCCGTCAAGAAATCCGAAACTGTATCGGCTTGTTCACCGAAATTCGCCATCAAACTGGCCAACTCGGTCTGCAAATCGTAGATGCTTTGCTTCAGGTCGGCCAATACTTGCTTTAACGCTTCGCGCGTGGCCCCGTCGATGATGTTGGAATACCGCGTCAACATTTCGTCGAGGTCGTCGGCGCTGATTTCGTCGAGCGGACGGGTGAGCAAA
>JANORL010000139.1:0-4142 GCA_031415295.1 Polyangiaceae bacterium
TGCGCCATTGCCCTACATGATCACCTGAAACGCTCATCCCAGAGTTATCGAACCAGCTCAAACAGAGGCTTGTCCGGAAGGTAGCGCTTGATCTAGGTCTAGCCAGTTTACGATGGGGGGCTACGCCCCCCATACCCCCGAGATCGTTGTGATCCGCTTTCATCTCGGGTGGGTGAGGCGAAGCCTCGTCGGGACTCTCCCCGACGTTCGCCAAGACCTTTCCTCGACGGACCCGAAGGAGCTGCAATGAGCGGTTTCGCCGTCGATACACAAGGGCAAGCGGATTTTGCTTGGCAGAACGGTACCCATTGCACAGACGTCAAAGGTGATGGTAACGTCAAAAAATGCTCCATCGCTTCTTCTTTGTCTCGGCACTGCTTTTGTGGGCCAACACGGCACGCGCTGCCGATATCAACGCCGATCCCTCGAATTACCGCGACCTCCTCGGAACGCTCGTCCCCGGCGACCGACTCGTTCTTGCGCCGGGCACCTATACGCAAGGTTTGCCCATTACCGGTTTGAACGGTACGAACGCCGCATGGATTACGATTGTTGGCCCAAGCGCCGCACCTGAAGCCATTTTCGAGGGCAATGCTTGCTGCAATACGGTCGAATTGGTCGACTCGTCGTATGTGGCGATCGAGCATATCCGAGTCGACGGCAAAAGCATCGCTGGAGTTTTTGGTGTCAGTGCGAAAAACGGTACCGGCAACGTCGTGCATCACATTCGGATCGAAAGGTGCACGTTTGTCGGGCAGAACGCGTCTCAACAAACCGTCGCTATTTCGACGAAAACGCCCACGTATGGTTGGGTCATTCGCGGCAATGTGATCGACGGAGCGGGCACGGGGATGTACTTCGGCAATTCGAATTATGCTGAACCGTTCGTCGGCGGCATCATCGAATACAATTTGGTCCGCAACACCATTGGATACAACCTGCAAATCAAGAACCAAAACGTTTGGCCATCGCATCAAGCATTACCGAATGAGAGCGCTCCCCGGACGATTCTTCGTCACAACGTGTTCGTCAAGGACAACACACCGAGTCCCGATGGGGTCAGGCCCAATGTTTTTCTCGGCGGACCACCGCCCAGCGGCCTTGGTGCCGAATCCCTCGTCGAAGTTTATGGTAACCTTTTCGTGCACAATGCCAATGAATCGCTTCTTCAGGCCACGGGACGCGTATCCATTCACGACAACATTTTTGTCGACACTTCGGACATTGCCGTGCGTCTTGCGGCCCATGACGGTTTTGCGCTGCTTAGGGCTCGCGTCTACGACAATACGTTTTACGGGGCGAAACGCGCGGTTTTTCTCGGTGCTCAACCGACCCAAGGGGACCTCGTCACGGGGAACCTCGTGTTTGCCGATATGGCTTTCGACGGTCCGTTTTCGGGCCTGGGCACGAACCTCGTCGACACCGCCGCGAATGCGTCGAACTACGTAAACAAGCCTTCCATCATGTTGGGCGACATGGACCTTTATCCGTTGTCCGGAAAAGTGGAAACGTCACCCATCGACCCGACGGCATTCGCCACAGATTCTGATTACGCGTGCGATTTTAATGGCAACTTGCGGAAAACCTTCACCCATCGCGGAGCGTATGCGGGCGAGGGAAACAATCCTGGTTGGAAATTGGCGGACGAACGAAAATCTGAAGTGGTTTGTCAAGCATCGAGCGGCGCGGGTGGAAACGGTTCATCATCGAGCAGCAGCGGCAGTGGCGGGGACACGGGTGGATCGGGCGGGAATGCCGGCGCAGGAGGTAGCGGCGAGACAAACGATTCCGGTGGATGTGGGTGCCGAACGACATCGAAGGGCGGAAGTGTACCCTTGATTCTGCTCTTCATGGCAATTCTACGGCGTCGGCGCTGAACGACATTCAAAGCCCACTCATCGTTGGCGGGTAACCCACGAGCCGTCCAAGGATTGTGGTGATTGCGTCAATCCGAACCCCACGTGTGACGGTGACGGCAATTGCGATATCTGCACAAAAGATCAGGTATACTGCGTACATCGTATTTGTGACGCGCTGGCGAATGCGATCCACCTCCTCCGAAGTGACGGAAAGGGTATTCGTCAAGCTGCTGCGCGTTACGCTGCGTCAAGCGTGCCGTCCTCGACGGGTGTTTTTTGACAAACGCCTCTGCTGATTGGTTGGCACGACACATTGAACCGAGGACCAACCCGCACCGGTTCATCTCGTACAAACCGCCGACGCACCGAAAAACCCGCATGATCTGGTCGTCGATGACCACAGATCGCCTTTAGATCTTGTGTTTGCTGAATGTTTGTCGGTCTAACATGAAAGTTTGTCCGACTCATATGCGTCCCGATATCGGTGGGCAAACTCGCAGATGTTCCTGGAGAAACCGGGCTCACGTAAAACAGTTTGTCACAAAAATCTGGCGTGTCTAGTGCGACTTGTGTATGTACAGGTTCATGGTTCGTCGAAACATACATTCACGTCGTGGTCTCATCTATTGGTTTGGCGCACCGATCGCTGTCGCTGCGCTCGCTGCGTGTTCGGGTTACATGACTTCGAATCCAGAGGTCAGTAACTGGTTTGCTTCCCCTGGATGTCCGAGTCGCGAAGATGGGTCGTTGGCTATTCCTATCGAGTGTTGTCCATGTCCATGGAAGGACATGTGCCCCGATGGTTGGCCCGAAGTTCCCGCACATTGCCGCACGGGTTGCGAGCCTGGGGAACCGCACGAGTGTTGCCTGTGCCCCACCGAAGAATGGTGCACCGATGAAGCCGCTCAATCCTACAAACCGCCGGACTGGTGTGCGAGCAAGCCCTGGCGCGATGCGGGCGCCGACGCCAGCGCGGCATTTTGTCCGGTTGGCACCTGCGTACCTAAAACCCCGGAAGGCTGGCTCTGGCCAGCAACGCTGAAAGTGGGGTTTGATATCGACATGGATCCTTGTCCCGAAGGCACGACGACGTGGCAAGGAACCGCGGAACCTCAAGCACTTGGGTGCCCGGAATGCGGATGCTCAACACCACTCAGCACCTGCGGATTTTCCCCGCCGTGGAGCATCAGTTCACGCAACTGCGACGACTTCGACAACGGTGTCAAGTCGGATTTCGATCCACCCGCTGATTGGGATGGAACGTGCAACAACGACAAGTCGATCCCCGCGGGCAAACTCTGCGGAGCTGAAGGCTTGTGCGTCAAATCGATCACCATCTACCCACCGAAAATTGAGCAGATCGACAAGTCGTGCACGCCGTTCGTGAAGGAAAACAAACCGCCTGTTCCAAACCTTTACGACGGTGCGTCCCTCACACCCATCGGCCGCGTCTGTATTGACAAACAAGCACCGACAAACCTTCGAACGTGCGGCGTCGACGACAAAGATTTGTGCGTGTCGATTCCTGGCCCTGGCCCCGCGTGCATCGCGCGTCAAGGAGACTTGAGCTGTCCCGACGACTGGCCGCAACGGCACATCTTTTACAAGGACATCAAGGACAATCGTACGTGTTCTGAATGTTCGTGTGGCCCAATCGAAGGCGTGAACTGCTTTCGCAGGTACAGACTCTTCACTGACGCAGTGTGCTCCGACGAGTACGGCACATGGATAACCTGGGATACGAGTCTGCCGCAGTGTCAACCGATTGCTGATGGAACAGCGATTGGCGCAAAGACGCTCGAAACCCTCGAACACAACCTTGGCGCGTGCGGTCCCTCCGGTGGCGAAGTCATCGGCGAAGTGGAGCACAAAGATCCCTTCACCGTTTGCTGCGTAGAAAGCAACGAGTGAACGTGGCGTTTGTCCGGCGTTTGTGAACAAGACAAACGTCGGACAAACCGCTAACAATCCCGCTAAAACGAGGGGATCACGGAGACAAACCCACTCCAGATAGGGCTCACGTTCACCCCCCGACCAAACCGCTGCGGCGGTCGCAAACTTTCAGAAATGTATAGGGGGAACGACCCTTCCGCATCGAAGCGCAAGGCCCAACGGGGGCTCAACGACAGCGTAATACCTGCGCGCAGTCCCAGACCGAATCTACCCCCCATCACTTCCTTGACATATCGCTCCTGGTCGAGAACCGGTTGCTCGTACACGTATTTCGCAGCTCCGCCCATCGCAACAACGCAGCCGATCAAGGGTTTTTTCTGTGCACATGCG
>JANORL010000140.1:0-3220 GCA_031415295.1 Polyangiaceae bacterium
GCGAGCGTTGCGAAGCTAGGGAGGGCGGCGGAAGCGTACATCGTACGCTGAGCAAGCCCGACCGACGATTCGCAGCGCGTAGCAGCCTGACAACCACCCGCTTGGGCAAATCGGTCGTCTAGGACGTTCAGATTGCGTTTGGCCCGTTTACCCGTCGACGATGAAACCGCTAATGTCGTGCCCATGGCAGTGGACGAGGACAAGGCCGACGGTACCGACAGTGTCGAGGACGAACGTCGTCCCGACGCGAGCGATGTCGATGCGTCAGCCGAAAAAAAAGCCGATACAGCCGAGCAATCCGAGCAAACGAGCGCGGATGAAACTGCGTCGGAAAGCGTGGCCGAAGAGGTCGAGGTGGTGGCTAAAGCGCCTCGTCCTGCTGCGCATCCAGCCGGAGCTGCGTGGGCAAACGGCATTGTGCGGATCGAGCGTGCGTTGACTTGGTTCGAATCGCGCCTGTTGTTCGTCGCGCTCATGGCCCTCGTGTTTTCTCTCGTCGTCTGGATTGCGATACGTGGCATGGCGTCACCGGTTGAATCCAAAAGCTTGGCAGGCACCGTGTTGCGGATGTTTGTCGGAGCGGGTCTGCTCGGTGGATTGGCTCGTACTGCAGCGGTGCGATTCTTCAAGCTGGATGAAGCAAGAAGCGCGGCGTTGACGATTGGGGGCATCTTCATCGGAATCGCCATCGCTCCCTTGTGGCGGACCGTTGGTATCGCGCGTTTCGACGCGATTCTCAACTGGTTGCAAGAAGGATCGGCGCTGACGTTGGTGGGTGGTCTTCGCGGTATTTCGACGCGTTTGACCATCGTCGTAGCGCTCATCGGCGCAGCCCTCGCGGCGGCAAGGTCGAAGCACATCAACATCGATGTCGTCTTGCGTTTCATGCGTCCCACGTGGCGCATGCCCGTGCATGTGCTTGGAGCATTGGCCACGGCAACCGTGTGTTTCGTCGCGTCTTATGGGTTCCTCGACTACACGTCGATCGAAGGGTTTGGCCAAAATCGCGATACGACGATGTCCGCAAAAATGTCGGGCATTCGCCGTTTGTCGGCGACCCACCGCTTCGTGTTCTACAAACAATTGGGACTCGACGCACGCACGATGTCCGATGTCGTGTTTCGCGGCGTTCGTTGGGACGCACCGACGCGTATGAACGGACGTCAGTGGAACACGTGGCTTGCCGAAGCAGATTTTTCCGAACACTTCACGGCCGAAGAATTGGCTTCGATGAAGGCACCACCGTCGATGCAAGACGAACCGCGGGTGCCAATCATCACATTGCCCGGTGAAAGCGCCAAAGGCGCGCTCGAACACGACTTGAATCTGCTCTGGCCTCTCGGGTTGTTTTGGATCGGTGTACGCGTGCTCTTGCGCGCTCTGCTCGTTTTTTCCGGTCATGCCTCGGTCGAGCCTGACGCGGACGAACCCGACGAGGACGACGTGCCTGCAGCGACGGAGGCAGCGCAATGAAAATCCCCAGCGTTCTCCTCGCGTTCCTCACGCTTGTCGGCATGCCTCTGTTTGCCGTGATGGGGGCGATCTCGATCTTGTCCTGGCTCGGCACGGATCAAGTCGACCAACGTTTCGTGCGGTTTGTCGCCGCAAACGTCCTCGAAGAAAAATTTCAAAATTCCCCGATCCTCGTGACGATTCCGTTGTTCACGTTTGTCGGGTACCTGATGGCCGAATCGAAAACGCCCGATCGTATCGTGCGTGCAGCGACAGCCGTTCTCGGATGGCTTCCTGGCGGTTTGGCGATCGTCTGCATCGTTGCAAGTGCGTTTTTCACGACGCTCACGGGTGGCAGTGGAGTGACGATCGTGGCGATTGGCGGCTTGTTGTACCCGGCGCTGCGCAAACAGGGGTACACCGACAAGTTCACGCTGGGCCTCGTGACAACAGCAGGCGCGATGGGCTTGCTGTTTTTCCCGAGCCCTCTCGTGATGATCTACGCGTTCATCGCCGGCGTAGATGTCGCGTACGCCTACAAGGCGACGTTGCCCCCAGGGCTGCTCTTGATGCTGCTGATCTGCGGCTACGCGTTTTATACGGGCCTCAAATCAGACATTCCCCGAGCAAAGTTTGACCTCAAAGAAGTCGCCGCGGCGACGTGGCACGTGAAGTGGGAGATCTTCACGCCACTGCTCGTGGGTATCGGTCTAGGTAGCGGTCTGATGGAACTCGACGAAAGCGCGGCGGCGGCAGCCGTCTACACGCTGGTTGTCGAAGTGTTCATCTACAAAGACTTGACGTTCCGCAAGGTCGTCAAAGTTGCCAAAGATGCGATGACGTTATCCGGCGCGATCATCCTCATCTTGGCCATGGCGACGGCCATGACAAACTATATCATTCAGGCTCGAGTTCCGCAGGCGATCCTCGAATGGTTCGTGGACCGTGGGATGAACGCTGGTTGGCAATTCATCATCGTCCTCAACGTGTTCCTGTTCATCCTCGGGATGCTCATGGACGCGTTCAGCGCGTTACTCGTCGCCCTGCCGCTCCTGATTCCGCTCGCTGCGACGTTCCAAATCAATCCGTTCCACTTGGCAGTGATGTTCCTGCTGAACCTCGAAATTGCCTACGTAACGCCGCCCGTTGGGTTGAACCTGTTCATCTCGAGCTTCCGGTTCTCGAAACCCATCGTCGAGGTTTATCGCGTGGTGTTGCCGTTCGTCGGTCTGTTGGCGATCGGACTGGTCGCCATCATCGTGACCCCATCGATTTCGCAGTTCACGGTGCAGTCGGACATCGACGAGTTACGTGCACGCGCCGAAAAAGAAGGCGTGGCACCTCGCGATGCATGGCTGTTGGAGTGCGTGCAAGAAGACCGAAACAACCTCAAGCCATGTTCACAAGCCGATATCGCTCGCTGGGGCAAGGACGGGTTCGGCGTAGTCGCGGACAAACCCAAGGACGACAAGCCCAAGGGTGATGTGATTCCCGCGGTGGACTTGGGATCGGATGCCGGGGCGGATGCGTCGAATGCATTCGACGAAGATGCGCTGATGAAAGAGATGATGGGTGGATCAGACGCGACAGATGCCGGTACGCCCGACGCTGGCGAAGGAGCGAAGGACAAACCGGACGACGATATGGATGATTTGATGAAGGAGATGCTCAACGCTGGCAAAGACGGCGGTTGAGAGCGATAAGTGCCAACTTGAATCGCATCGCGCCTCATCCCCGAGATGAAAGCGGAACACAACGATCTCGGGGG
>JANORL010000141.1:0-24065 GCA_031415295.1 Polyangiaceae bacterium
TGCACTCTAGCCAGTTTACGATGGGGGGCTACGCCCCCCATACCCCCGAGATCGTTGTGATCCGCTTTCATCTCTGGTGGGTGAGGCGAAGCCTCGTCGGGACTCTCACGCAGCGGCGAAGCCGCGGAGTTGGAAAGGGGGCCGGGGGGGGTGAGGCGTCAAACCTTTTGGCGTCAAAAGATTGAGCGCGTCTTCAGCGTGACAGAAGTTCGCCGACGATAGGAACATTCTCGGCAAAGTCGAGCGCGAGTTTGCGATCGCCCACGAGAAGAAGCGCGCCTGACGCAGGAGCGCGGGACCGCAGAGGCGCGGCAACACCGGCCCAAAGCGCTTCGGGAAAGAGCAGATCGCCCGGACGAACATCGGCAACGACAACTGCAGGATCTCCTTCGAGAACCTCGACGCTCCCGCCCACGACGAACACGAGACCTGGCATCGGACCGTCTTCTTCGGTGATCAATTCGTCCGGCTCGACGACACGAACATCAAGCCGCGCGAGCATCTCTTCACGCGTCGCGAGATCGACTTCGGCCAGCGCTCCAAGGGTGAGACCGATGCGCGCTTGAAGTGCGTCGGATGCAGCGCGGCAGTCCTGCAGCGCTCGAGGAAACGCGCTTAGAGCTTGGTCGAACGATTCCGCGGACCAGCGAGAGATTGTCGTCCCGGACAAACCGCCGAGAATACGCATGGGCACGGGCTCAGGCAGTGAACCTCGCGAGGCGACAAAGGAGCGTGCGGTCGCGACTTTGACTGGAACGTCCAAATTTACCGCACAGATCGATGCTTCCCCGGCGATGACGAGTACCGCGCCAAACGACGTACGGGCTTCACCAGGCACCAGATCTTCGATGATGGCCGTGCGTACGAGCGAGCGCTGAACTTCTTCGGGCAGTTGCGAAAACGGTTCGACGCCACGAAGTTCGACGTTGCTGATTCGTATGGGATCCGCCGGAGGCGCAATCGACTCTCGGACGGGTGGTGGGGGTGGAGGAAGACTGCTTTTTGATTTTGCCGACGGGGCCGGTGGCGATCCAATCGATGGCGGAGGCGGTTGTTTGGCGACGCTCGAGCTCGGCACTGGCGCTTTGGGGACCAGCGTTGCAGGGCGAGGAGCAGGCGCGGGCACACGGGGCAACGCAGGCGCAGGAATCGGCTTCTTCGTGATTTCGAAGAGCGGCTTCATTCCTGCTGGAGGTGGTGGGATCCCAAGTTTGGGACGTGCTGCTGCAGCTTCCGCTTCGGCTTGTTTGAGTGCGGCCAACGTGATGCCACTCGGCAACGTGTCCGAGAACTTGCGCAGGGCTTCTTCTTCGTCTGCGGCGTTGGCAGGTGCGTTTGGCCGCAGAGCTACGGGTTTGCCCAATGCGCCTGTGGGCAACTTTGGAGCGGGAGGAATCGTTGGCGATCGGCGCGGCAAGGGGCGTGGCGCCGTGGGCACGATATCCGACGGCGGTGCTTGATCTGGCGCGTCCGTCGCAGGTTTGGCATGGTGCAACGGCTCGGGTGATCCGACAGGCTCGGAGACGGTTGGAGAGGTTTTCCCCGGGCTCAATGTGCGCGGTGCGTCAGAACCGGTCTCCCATCCACCGTCGTCGACCTCGTGATCGGGCGGCAGCATGGGAGCTTTGGTGGATACCGGCGCAACGGGCGGCGGAGGCGGCAGTGTCGCCGCTTTGACCGGTGTGGACGCTACAGGCGGAGGCGGCAGTGTCGACGCTTTGACCGGTGTGAACGCTGCAGGCGGAGGCGGTGGTGCCGGTGTTGGGTTCTTGGCGGAGGGCGGACCAGCAGGCGCAGGAGGTGCAGGCGTTGGATGCTTCGTGGACGTCGTCGGGGCAGTAGGCGCAGGAGCAGGCGCGGCCGGCGTTGGTGTTTGCGACGGTACGTTCGTCACTGCGGGGGCTGGCACGCCAACTACGGGCGGTGCTGGCGTTAGTGCTGCCACCGCTGGTGGCAATGGCGGCGGACGACCTCCTGCGGAGGTAGCAACAGCAGCAGGCGCGCGCGGCGGTAATGGTGGTGGCGCAAGAGGCGCATTGGCACGCGCGCCAGCTGCCGAGGGCGGAGATGCGGCAAGCCCCGTACCCCCAATGATGGCTCCACCTTGATGCTTCTTTCCGAGCGTCTCTTCAAGCGGCGCAGCCGAGGTGATGATGTCTTCATCTTCCTCGTCGAGCAGCATCCTTGCACGAGGTCGCGCGGCGCCGACGGCTCCGTTATCGGTGCCTCGTTGACGCCGTCGTTCGAGTTGCGCCACTTCCTGTGTGCTCGCTTCAGACCACGGATCGAGGATCGGCGTACGTAGAATCTGTTTCCGTTTTTGAACTGTGGCTACCACTGCAGGAGGTGGCGCAACCGCTGTAGGAGCGCTTGGCGCTAGTAGAGCAACGGCCGTTGATGCGGACGCGATCGGTGCAGTTTGTGGCAGCGGAGCTGGGGGAGGCAATGCGGACCGGCCGTCGTCGATGCTTGCTGGATCGTCCACAGGTGGCGCTGAACGAGCGGCGGGCGCATCGGACGGAGGACGACGCTGCGGCAAGATAACTGCGGGAAATCCGACCTGCGACGCGGTTCGGCGCGGAATGGTCGCTTGAGGCCGAAGGTTTGTCGCGACAGGTGCCGTGATTTTGGGTTGGTTTGTCGAGGCCGTCGGAATGGACGGGGTTGGAATCGACGGGGTTGGAATCGACGGGATCGGGGTTTGTCGTCCAGAAACGGGCGGCTGGTTTGTCACGGCCGGTGCGACTGCCAAGGGTGTTGCCGGCGCAGGAGCAGCCCCAGCAGGAGGCATCGTTGGCGGTGTCGTTGCTGCTGCGGGTGGCATCGTTGGCGGCGTTGGCGCGGCTTCCGTCGCCGATGACGCAGAACCGGCCGCAGCCGGAGGCATCGTTGGCGGTGTCGTCATCACTGCGAGTGGCACGGGTGCAGGCGCGGGTGACGGCGTCAACGGACCGAGCGGCGGAATTACCAAGGACGGGATCACTACCGCCGGCAGAGGAGTGTCGCCATCGAGCAGCACTTCGAAGGATGAAATCGGCGCCGCATCCGAAACGGGTGCCGGTTCGTCCGGGGGCATCGCTACGGGCGCGTGTAACGACTTTTCGAGGTCCGGCAGGTACATGCCGAGTTCCGATGCGCGAAACGGATTGCCCGCTGCTTCTGCTGCCGCAGCTGCACGACGGATCCATACGACGGCGTCTCGCCGCTCGCCTCGTGCCCAGAGCGCACTTGCGGTCGACAAACCCCACACGACATCTTCAGAGTCGTCGGATCGCGGTTCGGGAAGCTTCACCGAATGCTCGGCCATCACCTGCCCCCTACCATAGGCCGTTTCGAGTCGATCGTGGAAGCCTGGCCGAATGTGCCGCTCCCCAGATAACTCGACACGTTACGGAACCTTGCGTGCCCAAGCCTCGGCCAGGACGGAAAAATGCGGCGATCTCTAGCGAAGTTGCTGCCCATGGGAATCGACCAATGCAAGCGACGGGCACCCATGGCGCCATCGCGAGCGACGAACCTAACGCCTTTCGTGATAGCGGACGAATTATCGGCTCTGAATTGATCGCTTGCCGCTCTTCACACCCACCGAAGCAGGCAAGTACGGTGTTCGTTCACTCGAGCCTATCGTTTTTCTTGTAAAGCGCATCCCGGACAAACTCGGTCAACGACGTATGGATCAGCGTGCGCGACGCCGTTTCGTCATCGGCACGGACGTGCTCGCATCGACATGAGCACCGTTCGACCCCTCGTGACGATGCTCGGCACAGCGGCGACACATCTCCTCGACACCTACGATCGATACCGGTTCGCCCGGCATTCGACGGGCAAGCCAACCGATGAGCGTAAGACCGGCTTCACGCGCGTCCTCGGGAATGGAGGACTCCCGAAGCACGCTTGCGATCTGGCCAATCAACCGCGTGCGTTCATCTTCACACGCCATCTTCGGGCACTGTCTAGCACGCACGGACGGAAAGCAAAGCGCGTCGATCACAACGGAGCAATGAGCACTTCCCGGTCCTTGGCACCGTTAGAGGGCCCAACGATTCCTCTCAGTTCCATCGCTTCGACCATTTTTGCGGCACGGTTGTATCCGACGCCGAGTTTGCGCTGAATCCACGACGTCGAACACCGCCGCGTTTCCGCCACGATGCGCACCGCAGAGTCGTACATCGGATCGTTTTCCGTATCGGCTTCCTCGACTTTGCCATCGTCGTCGCGCGGCTTGAGGATCGCCTCGTCGTAGATCGGCTCGCCTTGTGCACGGAGGAAGTCCGTGATGCGTTGCACTTCCTCTTCGCTCACGAACGGACACTGCACACGACGCGTATCCGTCGCTCCGTTCATCTTCACGAGCATGTCGCCACGACCCAAAAGATGCTCGGCTCCTTGCTCGTCGAGAATCGTTCGACTGTCGACTTTTTGCGCAACGCGGAACGCGATCCGTGTTGGGAAGTTGGCCTTGATCATGCCCGTGATGACATCGACGCTCGGACGTTGCGTCGCGAGAATCACGTGCATGCCTGCAGCGCGCGCCTTCTGAGCTAGACGCGCAACACTCACTTCCACGTCTTTGCCTTGCTGCATCATCAAGTCGGCAAACTCGTCGACGACGATCACGATGTACGGAAGTTTTTCCGGCATCGCGACATCGGATCCGTCCTTCGCTGCGGGCACTTCGACTTCGAGACCTTCAGCAGAAATAGCGGCAACTTTGGTCGGTTTGGGCGGACGTGCTTCACCACGTTCGACCTTCTCGACCCACCCGTTGTACGTGCCGATGTTCTTCGTCCCCGCATTCGCGAAGAGCTGATAACGGCGCTCCATCTCATCCACGGCCCACTTCAAAGCGTTTGCCGCTTGCTTCATGTCCGTAACAACCGGAAGCAACATGTGCGGAATACGATCGAACGGTGCAAGTTCCACAACCTTGGGATCGATCATCAACAAACGCAGCTCGGCTGGCGTTCTACGGAAGAGCAAACTGATGAGCATCACGTTGAGCCCGACGCTCTTTCCAGCACCCGTTGCACCCGCAACGATCACGTGCGGCATCGACGCGAGATCTGCAAAATAAGGTGCTCCCACGATGTCTCGTCCAAGCACGCACGGAAGCGGCACCTTCAAATCCAAGAAGCGTTGATCCTCGACAAGCTCACGCATCGACACAGGAATGCGACGATCGTTTGGCAGTTCAAACCCGATACGTGCCTTGCCTGGAATCGGCGCAATGATGCGCACTTTGCGCGACAAGCCAAGGGCGAGATCATCCGCAAGACTCGCGACCTTGGACACTTTCGTACCGGCAGCCGGAACCACCTCGAACGTTGTCACAGTGGGTCCTGGATGGATCTCTTCCACCTTGCCGCTCACGCCATAATCCGCGAGCGTCTTCTCGAGCAACACGGCGCTTTCGCGCAGCTTCTCTTCGTCCACCACGATGAATTCGTCACCGGGCGGCTCGAGTGTCGTCGTCGACGGCAGCGTGAAGCCTTTTCCAAACGATGGCACCGTCTTGACGATCTCGCGCACCTTGGGTTTGTTGTGCGCGACTTCCTTCGTTACGACCGCTACCGGTGACTCAGCTTTGGGTGTGGTGATGACCGGCGCGGGCGTCTCCGATTCGTCGAGAGGTTCGTCGTTCAAGACCTCTTCGTCAGGTTCGTCTTGGTCATCCTCATCGACACCGTCGTCATAATCGACCGTGCGTTCGGCGATCGGCGTCGGTGTCGGCGATTCCTCGACAACATCAACGGGCTTCGCATTCTTTTTGGCAACACGAGCGAGTGACTCGACAGTTTCCACGACGGGCGCTTCTGCACGCACCAGAGATGGCGTGACCGTCTTTCTCGTCTTCGTCGCGTCCTCACCACGCGAATCGGACACTTCGACAACTTCAGCCCGCACAGTTTTCGCAACACGCTCCACACGAGGCTCCGCGCTGTCCACCTTGCGTGGCTTGACGGTGCGATCGACGGGCGCAACCGCAACGCGCGGCGCAGGTTTGTCACTCGATGACGTGACGATGGTCTCGAAGAATTCGTCCGATGCATTGTCCGCAACCGCAACGATCGCTGCGGGGTTTGCCGAGGGAGCGACGATGGCTGGTCCGCGACGTTTGTCTTCCGAAACGGTCCCTTTCGCTACGGGTTTTGTTTCTTCGACGCCGGAGACAACGGACGCCGCAACGACGGACGACGCTTTGACCTCGTCCGCAACGGCCACGATTTTCAAGATAGGCTTCGGCGCTTCAACAACTGCCGCTTTCACGACGCGCTTGGGTTCATCGAGCCGCGCAATCTTCACCTGTGGCTTGGGTTCTTCACCGCGAGCAATCTTGGCGATGGAGGTCGTGTGGCACATTGATTCGACGGCCCCCGATGGGATGGGCGTCGTTGCTCCAAGCACGACTGCATCTCCGTGATCGCTCGATCGCGAACTCGGCACATCGGACACTTCTGCGAGGTTCGTTTCAACCGATTCGCTTGGCGCGGATTGTTTGTTCGCTCCTCCGCGCTTCTTGCGTTGCGGTTTGTCCGTTTCGTTGGTCGATTCTTCGCTTTCGAAAGGTTTGTCTTTACGATATTGTGGATAATCGTCCGCGAGCACGGTGATGATCACGTCCGTTGGAGACGGCGTCAGGTGCTTCGCGAACGACGCAAATCGCTTCTCGTCGGCCGTGGCGCTGACTTTTTCGATTTCGCGTAGTCGCTGCAAAGCGCGGACGATGGCGCCGAAACCAAACACACCACGCTCGCCCAGCTTGACGAAGAACGCACGCGCACGGGCCACGAGATCGATGAACGAGAACGTCGCGCGCTGCACGAGGATGAGCGACACGATGGTCAGGCCGATGATGTACGAGCCGATCGCGGAAAACAGCGACCGCATCACTTCGCCAAATAGTTCACCGACGCTGCCGCCGAGCGGCAAAGCACCAAAAGCGGTCGCCATCGGAAACGCCACGTGCGCAAGCGCGGCGAGGATCACGAGCACAACGATGTCGCCACCAAGACGCGCCACGCTAGCCCGCGAGGGTTTGCCCCCGAGCAACGGTCCGGAGAGCAGGGCGAGCTCGATGGGGAGCGCCCACGCGGCGATGCCGAACGCGCCAGAAAAAAGGCTCGAAAACGATTCGCCGACGGGCCCCACCCAATTGGGTCCCGCCAGCTCGGGGCGCATCGGATCCGCCGCGAAAGAGCCCAGCGCCAGCACCGTGTAGAGCGCGGAAGCGAGCAGCACGAGGGCTGCAGCTTCACGGGCATACGTGTGCATGGGACGAGCGGCGGTCGTCGCAGCAGTCGAACTGCCATCCCGTTGCTTTTTCGTGGGCTGATCGGCGGGTTCAGCGGGAGCGGGCGCTACCGGCACACGACGTGGAGCGAAGAGAGGAACGGCCATAACCTACCTACACCTACCATGCCTACGTATACGGACTTGTGGTCCAGTGCAAGTTGATGTGGGTAGAAGAAATGGGTGCGAAGTTTTTGGCGTTGGGGCGAAAAAGTGGTTGGCACCTTTTGGGCACCTTTTGGGAGGACGCACTTGGCATCTTTGGGGAGGCACCCAAAAAGTGGTTGGTATCTTTTGGGAGGCACCCAAAAAGTGGTTGGCACCTTTTGGGAGCACCTTATGAGGCACTTGCGGGCGTCGCGGACGGTGGAAGCGTGCAGTTCACGCTGAGCAAGTCCGAGCGACGATTCCCAACGCTAAGCAGCCTGGCGCACACCCTCTCAGGAATCGACCCAATTTTCTTTGAGCTTGGACGGGCCCGGGCGTTACCATCGCCCTCGATCCCGGCATGCGAATGGATGAAGAAACACGGCGGCGCCCGATGAGGGTGTCGATATTGGCGCTAGTAATCACGGCGCTTGGTTCGGCATTGGCTCTTTCGGGATGCCGGGTCGACGAAAAAGACGTTCAGCGGTGGGAGGGCACGGCTCAAGGGCCGAAAAAGCTCTGTGCCGTGTTGCGACACGACAAATACGACACGTCGTTACGAGTCGACGCGGTGCTCGCCATCATTCGGATGAAACCTCGCTCAGGTCGTCGACTTGCGTTCACGCAGATCGATGGCGACACCGACGCCGAGGACCCGATTTGCAAGGGCAGCTTTGTCGACGTGTTGTCGTCGTTGGCACCCGAGACGCAAAAGGCGATCGTCGGACCGCTCGTCGCGTCGATCATTGTCGAGCTGAAAAAACCGCCACCGGTCTTTCAAGTTGGGCAACCGTTGCCGACGGACCTTTCGCTTCCGTACAAAGACGCAGCGTATACCCTGCTGGTGGCGGACAAACCCGTACTCATCACGGATGACGCGCAAAAGAAGGATCTGAAGGTCGCGCTCACGGAATGGGCGATGGCCGATTTCGAACATCGTTCCGAAGCGCGTGGGCAAGCGTCGACGATGGAACAGGTGCTGCGCTTCATCGGTGCCGAAGCGATCGTTACGTTGCCAAAGCAGATGATTCGCGACGCCAAAAAACTCGACTTGATGGCGGTGCTCGTAGCGGAAATTGGCGATGCCAAGACGAAAGAAGCAGGATCAGCAGCGTTGGTCGAGGTCGCGAAGTGGGTCTTGACGGAAGACTGGACCAAGGTTCGAACAAAAGAACTCGAAAAATCCAACGCCGATCAAAAGCTCACACCGACCGCGGATCAGTTCAAAAAACAGCTCGAGCTCCTTCAAGACGACGAACTCACCAAGCTCTTTGGGTCGTTGCGTCGCGTGGGTGGTCGACCAACGGTCGACTTTGCGCTCGCCTTTGCAGCACGCAAGGACCAGAGCGACAAACGGCGTCAATTTGCAATGGCGATGATCGAAGGGCGCTTGGACAAGACCAACCCTGACGATCTCAAGCGAGTCATCGAGATCGCGAATAGCGACGCACCCGACGTGGTGCTCGATCAAGCATTTCGCCGCATCGGGGAAATGCCGCGGGAAGTTGTTGCGGACAAACTCATCGGGCTGTTCAAGACAGACAAATGGAAGGTTCGTCGAGCCGCTGCGGCCACGCTCTTGAAGATGTCGCAGGTCAAGCACATTCGTGGGTTCTTGAATGCGCTGCCTGATGGCAAGCCGTTCGCACTGGCAGAAGCACTCACGTACGGCGCGCTGCTTGGCGAACTCAAAGAAGGCAAACCTCTCGACGAGCTGAAGCCTTTCTTCACGACGGGATCAGCCGCTGCGCGGACAAGCGCCATTGCGTATTACTTCACATACGGAACATCTGCAGAGCTGCCCGAACTCGCACCACTCATGGTCGAGGGTGAATACGGGCCGGCCCCAGCCCCGACTTGTGATACCGATCCCGACTGCAAGTGGATTTGCGAAGTCCCGAAAGAGGGCGAGCAGGGACGTGAGCAGAAGGAAATCAAGACGATTAACGATTTTGTTCGCTTTTGTATCGAACCTGCCATGAAGGATCGCAAGCCGGAGGCAGGCAAAGAGCAAAAGAAATGAGCGGCGGTAAATGGCTCGAGCCATTGCCTGCCACGACGCGGCCCTTCGATATCTCGCACCACGGCCCAGAACCATCGACGACGATTAGGGAAAAATGAGCGCGGACCCCAACAAAAAGAGCGCAAGATCATTCCAGTGCCGCGACGTCCTCTGGGAGACGTTCGAGCAGATGGCACGCGAACTGGAATGTTCGATCGACTACCTCATCAACGAGTCGATGAAGCAATATGCTCGGCAGCGCAGCTACAGCCCGCGCACGCCGTTCCCTGGTGCGCAGCGTACCGAGGGAGGTGCGCCGGGATCTGGGCCGCCGATTCCGCCTTCGACTGCGGGCATGCCTGCTCCGCCGCCTTCGCCGCCACCTCCGGGATATCCGCCACCTCCAGGGCCAACCCCGATGCCGCCGACGTACGGTGGTGCTGGACCTTCCGCTGCGCCTCCGATGATGGGTGGCATGGGGATGCCTGGCGCTCCGCCGGCTCCGCCTCCGATGATGGGTGGCATGGGGATGCCTGGCGCTCCGCCGGCTCCACCAGGACCGCCTCCGATGATGATGGGCGGAATGCCTGGCGCTCCGCCGGCTCCACCAGGACCGCCTCCGATGATGATGGGCGGAATGCCTGGCGCTCCGCCACCGATGATGGGCCCTCCAGGTGGGCCGCCACCCATGATGGGCACGGCGCCACCACCGCCACCACCAATGGGCGCTCCAGGTGGACCTCCACCGCCGATGATGGGGCCTCCAGGTGGGCCTCCAGGCCCGCCGCCGCCTCCGCCGTACGGTGCGACGCCTCCGCCGCCCCCCGGTGCCTATGCGCCGCCTCCGACGATGTCAGGCGTTGCCGGTGGACCTCCTCCACCGCCGCACATGATTGGTGGACCGCCTCCACCGCCTCCGCCCGGTATAGGTATGCCTCCGCCGCCTCCTCCTGGGATGGGCGGAGCACCTCCACCTCCGCGACCGCCTTCAGGTACGGCAACGCCAGTTCCTCCGACCGCGTCACCGCCCACGATCGCCAAGCGTCCGCCCAGCGTGCCTGCGCCGCCTGGACCAGGAGGCCAAGCTCGCGGCCCAGGTTTGCCGCCACCGCCTCCGACAGGCATGAGTCGTCCTCCAGGTGCTCCGCCCCCGCCACCTCCGGGTGCTGGCGGTGGACCACCTCCGCCACCTCCGCCTGGCGTACGATCCACGATGATGGGTGGCGCCGCGCCCGTGCGCAGCGTTCCGCCACCTCCTCCCGGTATGGGTGGCTCACCACCAGGACCGCCTCCGCCTCCCCCAGGTCTCACGCCGCCTCCTCCGGCGCCGCCAAGTCTAGGGGGGCCGCCAACGCTCGTTGCTCCGCCGCCCGGACCAGGAATGGCGCCGCCACCTCCTCCACCGATGGGGTTTGGCGGGGCACCTCCGCCGCCACCTCCGCCGCAATACGGGGCGATGCCACCGGGACCACCTCCGGCTCCTCCCGGACCGCCGCCGCCTCCGCCTCCCGCAATCCCCACGCCGCCTCCCCCGGCGCAATCTGCTGGCGGCATTCCCGGTGCAATCCCGCTGTTCGCTTATTACGGCGGCGAACGATTCATCGTGAACAAGGACCGCTTCATCATTGGCCGCGGAAAACAGTCGAGCGACTTGACGATCAAAGATCCCAACGTCTCGCGACAACACGCCATGGTCGAATACTTGAACGGCCAGTACTACATGGTCGATATGGGTTCGACGAACGGCGTCGAATACATCGGCCAGCGCATCACACGCAAAGCCATCGGTGAAGGCGACTCCTACCGGATCTGCGACCACGAGGTCCGTTTCTCGTACCGCTGATGATGCCCCACACCCCTCGGTTGCGCGCGAATCCTTCTCCTCGCGTCGCAGCCTGCGGCGTGTTTTTCGCCCTCGCCCTCGCGTTCGTCTCGACGCACGTTCTCGCTGCCAACGAACCGCCTTGGGTTGGTCCCGACGTACCACCCCTCGGCGACGGCCTCGTCAGCGCCCGCATCCTCAAAAGCGACCAGCCCATTCTCAGCGCCCCTTGGGAAAACGCAGCGCGTCGAGGTTCCGCCGCACGCGACGTCCACCTGCCCATCTTCGCCATCCGTCGCGGCGCTGGATGCCGCGGTCGTTACCTAGGTGTCGGACCCACCGCTTGGGTATGCGAAGACGCCGTCGAACTCGCCGCAACACCCTTCATCGATGCGGGATATCGCGCCTTACGCTCACTGCCCGACGGTTTGCCATTTCGGTATTACTTCGTCGGACCCGATGGATCGTTTGCATACAAACGACTCTCCGCTGCCGACACCGGTACACCCAACATGCAACTCGAGCCAGGCTTCGCCATTGCCGTCGTCGAAGAGAAGGTTGTCGAAGGCAATCGTTACGGCCGCACCCACAACGAACTTTGGGTGCCTATGCGGGATGTCGGGCCGGCGCGAACGATCGCCTTTCGTGGCGAACAGATCCCGAGCGGCGCCATGACGATGTTTCCTTTTGGCTGGATCGTCGTCGACAGCGCCGACGTGTTCGCTTCGCCAAACCCGGGCGCGAAAAAAATCGACCACCGCAGTCGCTTCGAACGCGTACCATTTTTCGAAGAAAAACCCGCCTTCACGCGTATCGGAGACGATGCGTGGGTCCGTTCTTCCGAGATCCGCCATCCAACGATCGCGCAGCCACCCACCGAAGTGGACACTGCCGCCGGCGAACGATGGATCGACGTCGAGCTCGCTACACAAACACTCGTTGCTTACGAAGGCGCTCAACCCGTATTCGCAACGCTCGTATCCACAGGCAAAGGTCGCGAGGGAACAGCCACAGCCACGCCTCGCGGAACGTTTCACATGTGGGCCAAACTCTTTACCTCGAACATGGACAATCTCGAGGATGAAGGAGCCCATCGGTACTACCGCATGGAAGACGTTCCTTGGGTGCAGTACTTCTCCAAAGGCGTCGGACTACACGGCGCGTTTTGGCATCGATCGTTTGGTCACGTACGAAGTCATGGCTGCGTGAACCTCGCTCCCATCGATGCCGAATGGCTCTTCTGGTGGACCGCACCGCATATGCCCGCCGGATGGACAGCCGTTTTGCCTTCTACCCACGACGCAGGCACGGTCGTCCGCGTACGTTGAGCTGAGACAAACATCATGGTGTCGATCGTCAGTGCAGTCCGCGATCTCGGGCGTTTGCGGCAAATTTACGTCGTGCTCGTGCGACATGGTTTCGGCGAAGTCGCCCAACGCCTCGGCTTGGGTGGTCGCGCTCGCAGCCCACAAGACCAGGACGCTTCCACGGAAACCGAACCGCACGAAGCTCTCGCCGAAGTCGAACGTGGCGAAGAAGAACGACGACGCATCTCCCTGCCGGAACGCGTGCGCCTCGTGTGTATGGACCTCGGTCCATCCTTCGTGAAGCTCGGCCAGATCGCTTCTACAAGACCCGACGTTCTTCCCGCCGAATGGATCGTCGAGCTGAAAAAGCTTCAAGACAGCGTCAATCCACTGCCGTCGAAAGAAATCAAAGACGCCGTCGAAGCTTCCCTCGGCGCCTCCATCGACGATGTCTACGAATCGTTTGAAGACAAACCACTTGCCGCAGCATCGATCGGTCAAGTGCATCGCGCCGTCCTCAAACATGTCGATGGCCCGCAAAACGTGGTCGTCAAAGTGCAACGGCCAGGCATCCGCACGACGATCGCAAGCGATCTCGAACTTCTTCACGCGCTCGCGAAACTCATCGAACGCACGATCCCAGAATCGTTGCTGTACCAACCATCGCAGCTGGTAGATCAATTCGATCGCGCGATCACGAGCGAACTCGACTTCAGCCAAGAAGCCGAACACGCCTTGCGATTTGCGAAGAACTTCGAAGGGCACCCGCATGCGCGTTTCCCGCGCGTGTATCGCGAAGCATCATCGAAAACAGTGCTCACGCTCGAGTTGCTTCCGGGCGGCAAAGTGTACGAAGCGATTCGGGAACACGGACACAAGGGGCCCGCGATCGCCCAAGCCACTGTGGGGATCGTCATCAAGAGCATCTTCGAAGACGGGTTTTTCCACGCGGACCCCCATCCTGGAAACATCCTGATTTCAGGCGATCCGGATCGTCCGACGATTGGTTTGATCGACCTCGGCATGGTGGGACGACTCAGTCCAGACATGCGCGATAAAACGCTCGACTTGATGGTCGCAGCAGTTCGTCAAGACACACTCGGTGTTGCCGATGCGCTGTATGCGATTGGTACACCAACGAAAAAAGTCGACATGCGCGCGTATCGAGCGGAAGTCAGCATGCTCGCGGAAAAGTACCTCGGGCGGCCGCTCAAAGAGATCGACGTGGGCGCGATGGTCAGCGACTTGATGCGTGGTGCGAGTAAGTACGGGATCGAAATACCCGCGGACTTTTTGCTCGTGGGCAAAGCGATCATGACGATCGAAGGCGTGGGCAAAGAGATCGATCCGGATCTCGATGTGTTTGGCGTGGCACGTCCGTATTTCATGGACCTGCTACGCAAACGTTATTCGCCCGAACGAATGGGCATGGAGGCATGGCGCGGCCTCGAGCGTTTGTCCGGTGCAGCCTACGATTTACCGCAACAACTTCGTGAAGTGCTGGACGATTTACGTTTGGGAAGGCTGATGTTGCAAACGACAAACCCATCCCTACCGAAGACAGTGGATCGGCTGGGACGGCGAGTGTTTTCAGGTCTCGTGGTCGCGACGTTTGTCCTGGCAGGAACTGGATTGATCGCGACGGGACATCAGGACGTACTGGGATACGTACTTTTGGCGTTTGGAATTTTGACGATGATCATCCACATCGGCGGCGACATGATTCGTCGCGATCGATAGTTCGAGATCAAAATAAACGGAAGCACGCCCTTCAACGTTCCTCTTAGCGAGGAGAAGAAAGGCGTGCGCTCGTTTGACCTTACGAACAGCTCAGAGCGCTGCGGGCAGGCGGCTCTGGAGCCAGTACGCGACGATCAGCGCGAAGAGAACGAGCGACTCGATGAGCGCCAGGCCGAGAATCATCGGCGTCTGGATACGAGCGGCTGCGCCAGGATTGCGCGAGATGCCTTCGAGCGCGGCGGCTGCGGCACGACCTTGACCGAGGGCACCACCGAGGACTGCAAGTCCGATGGCAAGGCCGGCGCCCATGCTGAGCCAGCCGAACGAATCGAACTTGTTCGATGCGCTTTCCTGCGCAAACGCCACGGCGGGGAGGAGGACCATCGCGGTCGCGACGGAGAGGGAAAGCTTGCTCTTGAGAGACATCCGGACTTGCTCCTTTCAGACCACGCGCCCCGACGGGGGCTCATGCTGCGTA
This sequence comes from Polyangiaceae bacterium, assembly GCA_031415295.1. Taxonomy (GTDB): domain Bacteria; phylum Myxococcota_A; class Polyangia; order Polyangiales; family Polyangiaceae; genus Polyangium. The sequence continues at coordinate 14,787 of JANORL010000141.1, forward strand.
TGAAAAATTCATTTGGCCCATGGGGCGCGGGGAATTTCCTGACGGGTTTGTCCCCTCGTGGGCCGGGGCGGCTTTACGAGCGCGCCCCCCTCTAATCTGATTTTGATCGCTTGACCAGTTCCTTGTGCGAAAGATCTGCGAAAAGCGATCCGTCAGTGATGCTCGGCATGCTCCATTTGTTCGGTTGCAAGACCGATGTAGATGCTGCTGAGCAAGCAAAAGACGAGTGTTTGCACAACAATGACCAGGAGCCCAAGGAACATCACCGGCAACGGCACAAGGATGGCGACCAAGCCCGTAAAGACCGATGCAATGAGATGGTCGGCGGCGATATTCACCATCAAACGAACCGCCAACGTGACGGGACGAATGCACGTCGAAATGACTTCGATGGGGAAGATGAGGGGAGCCAAAAACCACTTCGGTCCCGCCATGTGCTTGATGTACGCCCAACCGTTTTCCTTGATACCCCAAGCGTTGAACGCGATGAACACGACCAGTGCACAACCGATCGTCACGTTCAAACTCGACGTAGGGGCGGGGAACCCAGGAATCAAACCCGATACGTTCGAGAAGAAGATGAATGCCGCCGACCCGCCAATGAGCGGGAAGTAACGCTGCGCATTCTTGCTGCCCATGATGTCTTCGGCCATTCCGTAGAAGTAGCCAAAAAACGCCTCGAAAAACGTACGGAGTCCCAATCGTTCGTCCGGTACGACCGACTCGTCAAGGCGCTTCCATTGGTTGCGCACGACGAGTGACAAGCCGATGAACACGAGGATGACAATCATGCTCGAAAAGATCGGCTCGAGACCTCGATACCCAATCGGCTGATTGCCAAGAAAGGTGTGTCCGAGGTTCTTCGCGTTTTCACGAAGGCCAGGCATATGGGCGACGAGGAAGGTCAGAAAACTCGTGTGCTCGGGCATGTTCGTTATCCCTTGGCCTCACCAAACGAAACAGTCTTCATTTGTCGCTCGGTGGGGGTTCTTCCGGCCCCGGGGGACTCGCGTTTAGCACATCCCCACGAGATCTGTCCGCGAAAGATGTGCGCAAATTCGACTCTGTTCCCGACAGGCTCGAATCCGGCTCATTTACATCATCTGGAGGCTTCGGGCCAAACAGCGTTCCTACGGTGATCCCGATCGGAAGCGCTCCGTAACCGACAGCAAGCGACATAGGAGACGCGATCCCGCTGCGCAAGATCAGCCATACACCCCCAAACAGCCCGGCCATCTTCAACATGGCAAACGCCGTCCACGGCGCCGCAGCTCCACGCCGCGACAAAAACGCGTCACCAATCCGCGCGAACGCCCAAAGGTTTGCTAAGGCAAACACTCCCCCAACCGCTACACCACAAGCTGTTCGTACGTCGAAGACAACGAATGCTGCTGCTGCCAGCACACTCGCCGACAGCGTCACGGCAATCATCGCCGCGCGAATGCTTTCCTCCAGCCACGTGTTCTTGGGCTGTTGCGGCGTACTCATCGATTCGCCTTTCCGCCTTTTTGGTCGTCGTCGTCGTTCGACTTCCGTGCGTCGTCGTTCTGGATTGTTGCATTCTTCCGCTCGTCGTCACGCACGTCGTAAATCGGTCGCGGATTGCCTTCTTCGCGCTCTTCACGCTCGGCCAAACGCTGCATCTCCGCGTGCGCATGCATCACCGACCTGATGGCCGCTGCAAGCCCAAAGAAAAACCCAATCCGCTCGAGATTCGGCCCCGTACCAAATCTCGCGTCGAGCCACTGTCCGCCGAAAAAACCAAACGCTATACACAACGCGATTTGCAGACCGATCGTGCCGAAACTGCCCAGACCGCGCCATTGGTCAATCTTGGAACCACGCTTGCCGTCTCGAGGGTATCGACGATCGTTTGTCATTTTGAACCTACGACACGCGCCACCAACGACATACGCGACGCGATCAAAGCTTCGAGCGCCGGACGCAAACTCTTCACGGCTCGCGCTCGATGACTCTTTGTGTTTTTTTCATCGTCCGAAAGTTCGGCCATCGTGCGGCCTTCTCCCTTGACGATAAAGAGCGGGTCATAACCGAATCCGCCTGCACCTTGTGCTTGCCGCGCAATCACACCTTCACATCGACCGTCAGCCAAGATCTCCCGTTGACCTTCATTCCACGGATCGCGCAACACGATCACACAACGAAAACGCGCCGTGCGTTGATCGTCTTCGACCTCCGCGAGCGACGCGAGCAGCTCGGCGTTGTTCTCCGCATCCGTCGCACCTTCCTTGGCAAACCGCGCCGACCGCACACCAGGACGACCACCAAGCGCATCCACTTCGAGACCCGCATCTTCGGCAATCGTCACCATCATCGCAGCGTCGCCCGCCGTACGCGCCTTGATCAGCGCGTTGTCCTCGAACGTCGCGCCGTCTTCGATGATCGGCGGAAAATCCGGGAGCACCGTCGACATCGTCAACAGCTCCAGCGGCAAATCAGCAAGCAACGCCTTGAGTTCCGCAATCTTCCCGCGGTTTGTCGTGGCAAGCAAAATCGAAAGCGGCAAACCCAGGCTCATGTTGCTGTCCAACGCCCCTCTTGGAAGAGCTTCTCGAGGTCAACACCACCCGACGACAACGTTTGTCGTTGCACACCCACGAGCCGGTTCACCCCGGACAAACCAAGATCGACCATACGATCAATCTCGCGACGCTCCACCGCTTCGCCCTCGGCAGTCGCTTGCACTTCGATGAGCGTTCCGCGCGCCGTGGCCACGACGTTCAAATCGACACGCGCTTTGCTGTCTTCGCTGTAGTCGAGATCCAGCAGCAGTTCGTTGTCACAATGACCCACGCTGATCGCCGCAACTTGATCACGCAGGATCGGTTTTTCGAGTTGCCCGTTTTTCGCTAAACGCGACAACGCAAATGCCACCGCGACAAAACTCCCCGTCACCGATGCAGTCCTCGTACCGCCATCGGCTTCGAGTACGTCGCAATCGATGACGATCGTTCGTTCACCAAAAGAATCCAAGTCAACAGCGCCGCGCAGCGCTCGCCCGATGAGCCGCTGAATTTCTTGCGTCCGACCGCTCAACGCTTTGCCGCGTCCTTCACGCATTTCACGACGCGCTCGGCTAGCACGCGGATGCATTTGATAGTCAGCCGTGAGCCACCCTTTGCCCCGACCAACCATCCATGCCGGGACCGTTGGATCGATCGATGCTGTACAAAGCACGACCGTTCCTCCAGCGCGGTACAGGACCGATCCTTCGGCATTACGATGAAAGTCAGGGAGCATCTCGACGGGGCGAGGGTCCGTGGCATTGCGAGCTAGTAAACGGGGCACGGCGGCGTCCTTAGCACACGCTCGCGCACGCGCAGACTTCTCTACGTTTCATCCGTCCAGGCTCTTCTCACCCGTTCGTCTACCAGCTCGACGGCCAGACTTCTGCATAGAGGCCATCAGCTTTGCCTCCACGTGTCGAAGCTCGGTGTACGACGATCAATTGTTGATGCGTGCCCTGACAAACGAACGCTCCACCTTCGAGCACGACATAGACTTGTCCCCCAGCCGTGCGATTGACGAAACCTTCAGGCCACGTGTCTTTACGGTTCAAAAACTCGACCGCCGCGTTGCCTCGAGGCGGTACGTCGTGACGAGCAAACTGCCTGATCGCTTTGTCGGCTTGTTCGAATGCCGCGCCATCGGACTTCGTGATGTTGGCGATCCCGATCTTGAGCGTAAGTTGACCCGGACCAACCTCGTTTTGCGGCACGCGACGCGCGCGAAATACGACGAACTCGTCCGACGTCTTGCCTCCTTCGACGCGATACCCCTTGCCGATCCACCGACCATCGCCAGACGGCGTCGACGCGTTCCATTGGTTGCATGTGCCAAACGCAGCAAGCACCGAACACGGGCCACTCTTCGCATCCGTCGGACACGTGAGCTGCTTTTGTAAACCCTTGATGTCCAGATCTTCGGGTGCTGTTGGCGCCGTATCCAGTGCCGGAGGTGCTGTCGATACTGCAGGCGGCAACGCGGGTACTGTCGAACTTTGCGGGGAAGGCCCTGAAACAGCGCCTGATGGGTCGCAAGCAACGAGGTTTGTAGAGACGAACAGGAGGGTCGAGAAGTACGTCGGGCGCATGGAAACGAGAGTGTGGCATGCACCTCACCCCCTAGCTCCCGGTCGCTAATATAAGGCAAGTCGGTGCCCTTTCGCACCTCACCCCTGACCCCCTCTCCCTACGAGGGAGAGGGGGAAAGAGCTGCTTTTCCCCCTCTCCGCGGTGCATCGCGACGGGGAGAGGGGGCCAGGGGGTGAGGCGCAAATTACGTGCAAAGCCTGATGAGCATCCTCTGCACGTCAGGGTTTGTCCGGAGGGTCGATCAAAAGACGCGGACGGAGCTTCGCCAGCTTTTTTCGTCCGATGCCTTTCACCCGCAACAAGTCTTCGGCTCGCTTGAATTTTCCGAGCTTGGTGCGTAGCGCAATAATCGCTTCCGCCTTCTTTGGACCAACACCTGGCAACTTTCGCAGATCGTCTTCCGTCGCCAGATTCAGGATCACTTTCCCGTCCGCAGTCACTGCACTCGTGGTGTTGACCGAACCAGCATCGACTTCGGGCGCCCCCGCATCGGCTGTTGTCGGAGTTTGTCCTGAAGGAACAGTGGGCGGATGAGCCGCTGGTGCAACGGGAGCAACGGGAGCAGTCGCGATACTCGTCGCCGACGCGGCGCTCGGAATCGTTGGAGGTCCAAGGTAAACACCGGCTCGACCTGGCAAGAGGTCCGCGGCAGCGCCGGACCCGACGAACGCCAGCGCAAAAAATCCAATCATTCCCGCAGCGATCTTGACGATCAGAGGTGTCCAGGCCGATCCGCGAACTCGCGCCGACACGGCTTCGACCCAATTCCCAACCCGTTGTTTCACGTTCGATGTTGACGACTCCATGTGAGCCTCCTTGTGGACAGAGACATCAGCGAGGAACGTGCCAATTCGATTCAGTCGAGAAATCGTGATGGTTTCTACGGCGTGGGGGTGGCGGCCGCCATGGCGGAGGGTGGCGGCCGCCAGATCTCCCGACAGCATCGCGTGATCTTTCGCACTGCGATGGACCTCTTGAGCAGGTGCCCCTGTGTCACATTCTGGTTCCCTCTTCTCCCTTCGACATTCAGACGAACCTATTGTCTCGACGAACCTTCCTTGGTGCGTCGTTGGCCACCGCGACATTGATTGGCTCGACGTCGTCCGAAGCGGCCGGCACAGGTCTTGCCGCGCGTCCTCCTCAAGGCTTCGTCCCGCTGTCGATCCCGGGCAAAATCGCCAAAATCACCAAATCGAACACGATGCAGGCGAATGACCTGTGGCCCACCGACGGAGGCGCGAAGCTCATGTTTCAGCGCGTGATGTGTCGGAGCTGACGGGCAAGTCGGACTTGGGCGAAGCGTTTGCGAAGTTTGTCCACAAAGACGACAAGGTTCGAAACAGACTCGAGCGCATTAGGTCGAGCGTTCCGCGTACAAGGCGCGGGTCAAATAGAATGTTGTAATGATGCGTCCTAGACAAACGTATGCGTCGCTCTGAGTTCAACGTCCGGAATCTTTTCCGGCATGGCCACACATTCATCCATGTCGCCGACCATCTAAATGGCGGCGGCTCATCAAGGGCGAGAGCATACCCTCTGGCCTGATCAAACGCGCCCGCGAGAACATTCGCGGACTGGTTTCTCTGCGCCGTTCCGTTTTCAAGAGATTGATCGAACGACCATTGCCCGTCCACGTGCGTTCGTCACTGCCGCGTGAAATGATGAATCGGGCGGTTTGCCCCACCACCGGCGTCCAGCAATGGTAATGGTGCATATGTGCTTGCGATGCACGTAGAATCGAAAACCAAGCACATCGGTGCGTCGCTCGGCAAGCACAAATTGCGCACGACGACCGCAGGCGTCGAAATTCCTTGCGCCCCCGGCACCCGTTGTCTGTTCAGCAGGAAAACGCTGCTTCCAGATTGACACGTCGACCCTTGATATTCGTCTGGTCCAAATTGTGCTTTCTCCGCAGTTTCTGGTTATGTAACTTGTACAACACAACTTATTCGAGGAGATATCCTTTATGAGGAACGTCGATACACTCTTGCGTCTTGCTTTCGTGGGCTCTGGAGTTCTCGCATGCAGTTGTGGAGATGGTGAATCGCGCCCGATTATCGAGGATCGAGAAAACATTGCCGAGACGCAACAGGCGCTCATCACTGACGGTGGCGATCTCCGCTTCATTTTGGATCAAATCATCATTGCCGAAAAATCTCGCACGATACCCCTGCCGGATTTGCCGGAATTGGCGGGTCCTCTGTTACCATTTGGGTTACGGACGGTGAACGGGTCATTTAATAATCTATTGCCGGGGCAGCAATTATTCGGATCGGCGGATCGAATTTTTCCCCGCCTGACGACGCCTGCATTTCGCCAGGCCGAAGTTGTGGTATTCGACCTGGACGGTCCGGGGCCGGTGAACGTTGGTAATTCTACGTCGTATACGCAGACGACTGGAGCCGTATTCGATGCGCAACCGCGCATCATTAGTAATCTTGTTGTCGATCAAAGCTTGGACAACCCCGCAGCGGTAGCAGCGGCAGCAGCGACCACAACAACCTTTCCGGGATCGACGGTGGACGCAAACGGAATATTTTTTATTCCCAACGTAGCGCCGGACGTGGGTTTGTCAGCACCATATAATTCATGGTTTACGTTGTTCGGTCAATTTTTCGATCATGGTCTCGACCTTGTGAACAAAGGCGGTAGCGGCACGATCTTCGTTCCATTGCAACCGGACGATCCCTTGTTCGTTCCAGGCAGTCCGACCAATTTTATGGTGCTTACGCGAGCCTCGAACGAACCCGGTCCCGATGGTATTCGGGGCACGGCGGACGACGTGCACGAGCACCGCAATCAGACGACACCGTTCGTGGATCAAAACCAGACCTATACCTCGCATGCGTCGCATCAGGTATTCCTGCGGGAATACGTATTGAGTGCGGGCGGTCCCGTGGCGACGGGAAGGTTGCTTGATGGGGACAGGGGCGGCATTGGTAACTGGGCGTACGTTAAAACGCAGGCGGCAGCGATGCTCGGCATTGGGTTGACCGATGCCGATATCTTTAACGTGCCACTGCTCGCAACAGACGCTTATGGAATGTTCGTGCGCGGGCCAAATGGTTTGGCCCAATTGGTCACACCTGGTGGCCTAGTGGAGGGTAATTTAGCGGTTCCGGTGGGTACGGTGAATGCCTTTTCGAGGCCGCGGTATTTTTTCGAATTCATCAACCTCGGTACATCGGGACCCATTCTCGACGATCCAACGACGCTTTTGGCGGATCAAAACGAATCCGAGCTGCTGATCCGAATGCCCGACGGCACCATTCGATACACCGGTATGGAACATATCGTCATGGGCGGCACGGTCAATAACGACAAGATGCGGGCCAGTGACGGCGACGATACGTTATGAGGCGACGAAGGTAATGACCGATTGGAGGGCGGAGACGGCAACGATTTCCTCAATGGTGGAGACGGCGATGACATCATTACAGATCTTTTCGGCATTGATAACATCAAAGGTGGTGCTGGCAATGACGTCATCAGCGCCGGACCCGGGTTGGGCGACTTGATTCTTGCTGGCGAAGGCAATGATTTCGTCGTTGCCGGTGCGGATCCGAAAGAAACGTTCGCAGGGCAAGGCAATGATTTCGTCATTGCCGGCGACTCGGCCGATACTGTGTTTGGTGGCGAAGGAGACGACTGGATCGAGGGCGGAGATCAAGCCGACCTGCTGCAAGGAGACAATGGCGATCCATTCCAGCAAAGCCCCATCATTGGCCATGATGTCATTCTGGGACAAGGTGGCAATGACGACTATGATTCCGAATCTGGCGACGATATCATGGTCAGTGATTTTGGCATCGAACGTCACGAGGGTATGCTTGGATTCGATTGAGTGACGTACAAGGGCGTCACGCTACCTGCCGATGCCGACATGAATTTCACCGGTCTTCTGCCGCCAACCATTGAAAACAATCGCGACCGGTTTGACTTGGTCGAAGGATTGTCCGGGTGGAACCTCGACGACATATTACGCGGCGATGATACGACGTCCGTCGACCTGTTGGCAATCGACGCGAATTCCCTCCAAAACAACGCGATTAACGGTGTCGATCAAATTGACCGCATAGCTGGGCTGAACGATATCCTTGGCGTCGGGGTGACGACGTTCAGCGGCGGGAACATCATTCTCGGAGGTGCCGGTAGCGACATCATCGAAGGACGCGGTGGCGACGATATCATTGATGGCGATCGCTGGCTCAACGTGCGGCTGAGCGTCAGGGACGCGAACAATACCAATCTCGAAATAGGCACGGCTGACGGGATGAACGTGCCGTTGACCAATAAATCCGGAATCCTGGCCGGAACGCCGGCAACACTCACGCTTCAACAGGTCATGTTTGCGGGCACAATCAATCCCGGACAATTGCGGATCGTTCGCGAAATCTTGACGGCTCCCGCGGCAAACGATATCGACACGGCCATCTTTTCCGAAGGCATAACAAATTACGACTTCGTGACCAACGGGGATGGCTCCACGACCGTCATCCACGCGCGAGGCACGCTGGCGGATGGCACGGATCTGGTACGTAACATCGAACTGCTGAGGTTTACCGATACCGATGTTGTTTTGAGCGTGCCAGCGGCCCCCTTACGCTGCCAACCGTTCTTTTTGGCAATCAAGAAATCGCTAGCCTCAGCTCAGCACAGATTGTGACGCTTACGAACACGCGGGCCGTGCCCATCGACGTCTCGACCGTGACGATGAACGCTGCCAATGGGGACGATTTCCGGAAAACCACGGATACCTGTAGCAACGTCACGCTCAATCCGGGCGTCTCGTGCGCAGTGGGGGTCACGTTCCGACCGTTCGCACTCGGGGCGCGTAGTGCAAGTCTCGACTTCGGAAACCCGATGGTCGCGAGTGCGCAACTCACCGGTCTCGGCACAGCGAATATCGCAATGGTTGCTCCTACGAAACTCGACTTCGGAGCCATGGCTCGGAACCGCACGAGTCCCGACAAAATCGTGACGATTACGAATTCCAGCGCCTCTTCGACGCTGCAGATGACGAATGTCACGCTACAAGGCGCAAACAGCAGCAACTTTCGACTCGGCAGAACGTGTAATGGGCGGTTATCACCGGGTGCGTCGTGCACGATTACCGTATCCTTCCGCCCGCGGAGGCTGGGCAATTGTTCGGCGGAGGTTCGGG
>JANORL010000142.1:0-5376 GCA_031415295.1 Polyangiaceae bacterium
GCTTCGCGTTGCTCTGGCGTTGGCGGCTTGCCGAAGATGTACGCCAGCCCAATCGACAGGATGTAGAGCACGATCATCGGTACAGCCATGATGACCTGGCTCGTCATGTCCGGCGGCGTGAATACAGCGGCAATGACGAACGCGAGCAAGACGAACCACCGAGCAAATCGTATGAGGTGCAAATAATTGACGATGCCCGCGATCGACATGAAAAGCAGAAACAAGGGCAACTCGAAAACCGCGCCAAACGCCAAGATGAGCTGGAGCGAAAAGTCGATGTATTCGCCCATCATCACAGTCGGAACGATGGTGAGTCCACCTTCACCGAGAGGCCCAGACAAACTCAAGAAGTAATTAAACGTGATAGGAAACGCCACCGCGTATGCGAAGGCTCCGCCACCCACGGCGAGAAGCGTGGAAAGCAGAACGAACGGAATGACAAACTTCTTTTCACGTGCGTACAAACCTGGCGCGACAAACGACCAGAGTTGGTAAAACATGATCGGTGCGGCAAACGCGAGGCCCGCCATCATCGACAGCTTGATGTAGGCAATGACGGCGCCTCCAGGCGAACTGAAGTGCATCGTGCCTTCGCCTGCGAGTCCTTGCGCTTTCCATGCGTTCTGGAAAGGGACCGTCATCAACTTCAACAACTGCGGCGCAAACGAGAACGACCCGAATGCGCCCACGATGAGCGCGATCATGCATACGGTGAGACGCTTGCGGAGTTCGTCCAAGTGCTCCCAAAAACTCATGGGAGCGTCGCCCTCTTCTTGATCCAGCGGCAATGATTTCGCCGGGGAAGCGCCACCTTTCGGCGCCGTAGCACTCATATCAAAGCCGTGCCTCCCGTGCCTGGATCGATCTTTACACTAGAGGTCATCGGATCCGAGGTCGCCACCGCTCTGTAAGGCGCGGCGTCGTCGGGCAGCGCGCCGTATGCATCACATCCGAGCAACGGATATTCACGCTCGCGCGCAACCTTTCCTGACAGCTCGTCCAACGCCGAAGCGGGGGGTTTGTCTTGCGTAGGTAGCTCGATGAGGGGTTTGCCCAGGGACGTCACGAGCGGAACGATGTCCGATTTCGATTCCAAAAGCGGTTTGATGCCCGGTCCAGAACCAGGACGCGGCGAACGATTCGGCGGCACCACCGGCGGCTGCGCCATGCGCTCGAGTCCATCGAGGACGTTGATGTTTGAAATCGACCGAATCTCCTGGAGGCTGCGGTCGATCCCTTCGTCGCGCATGAGTTGATCGATGCCGCTTTGCGCGCGCAGATCGGTACTCATTCGCCGGAGACGCGATACCCACTGTCCTGCCGTGCGCATCATTTCGGGCAATTGACGGGGTCCAACCACGACAATGGCCACGACGACGAGCAAGACGATTTCACCGAAACCGAGTCCGAACACGTCACGAAACTAGCGCGCTATGGTGTTCGGATCCACCGCATGCCGTCGACGACGCTCTTTCAGGAGCGGACGGGCAAGTTGACCACAGGCTGCCCCCACGTCTCCACCGCCGGAATAGCGGACGATGGCACCTACGCCTCGCTCGAGGAGCGTGGTGCGGAAAGCGTCGAGCCTTTCTGAAGGAGCGAACGGATCCGATTCTTCATTCGATGCGATCGAGTTGTACGGAATCAAGCTGAGCCGCGGACGAACCCCGTTGTTTTCTGCAAAACGGCGACAAACTTCAGCCAAGGCCACCGCGTCTTCATCTGAATCGTTTTCGTTGGCAAGCAGCGTGTACGCAAACATGGGCGAATGCCGCGTTGCCCGCGCATGTTCACCCGCCGCAAGAAGCACCTCGGACAACGGATGTGCGTCGTCGATAGGCATGAGCGATCGACGTTTTGTCGGCCGCGCCGAGCCGATCGAGATACCGAGACGAACGCCCGGTACTTCACGCATGAGCTGCCGAATGCCCGAGGGCAAACCCGACGTACACACGGTGATGTTGCGCATATCGATGGCCATCGCGCTTGGTTCACTCATCACGCGAATCGCGGCGATGACCCGATCGACGTTCGCCAAAGGTTCGCCCATGCCTTGAAACAAGACGCCGTGCGTGCGGGGCTTGATGCCCGCCGTGACCAGATGTGCAGGAGGTTCGTCGCGAAGATCAACGCGTATTCGACGAACTTGTTCGAGGATCTCCCACGTTTCGAGGTTCCTGCCGAGGCCCATGCGTCCCGTCGCGCAAAACGCACATGCGAGTGCACAGCCCACTTGCGACGACACGCATACGGAAAAACGTCCCGGTTGTTCGAGCGGGATCCGCACGGTTTCGATGATCGCCCCTTCGGACAAACGAAACGCGTACTTGACAAACGGATCTTGCAAACTCGCCGAACGCGTCTCCAGTTCGATCGTCGGCACATGCCCTGCGGAACGTGCAGCATCGAGCGCAATGCGGCGAATCGTGGCGGGGGCTCGAGTCGGCAAGGCACCGGTTCGATGCACCAACGAAACGATACGCCGCGCATCTACGAGTTCGATGTTGCAAACTCGCGCGAGTTCGTCCGGGAGAGTGGCTTGTAGGGCAATAGGCACCGGTAAACACCCTCTTAGCGGAAGTAGCGTCACGGATCGAGTTTGCTTCTACGCTTCGCACTTCCACAGGCGGCCGAGGGGATCTACCGTCGAGGTTGCATGTTGGTTCGTCGTGCCCTTGCTCTTGTTGCCGCGATCGTCGCTTTTGCGAGTGTTCGCGTGGCACAGGCATCACCCGAGGATGTGTTTGGCTTTGGGCCTCGAACGATGGCCATGGGCGGGACAGGTGCTGCCACGGGTCGCGGATTCGAAGCGGTGTGGGGCAATCCGGCTCTTTTGAGCACTGCACGAGAACGAGAACTCAACGTTGGATTTTTGGGCGCTGTCTTCGATCTCCGCGCGCCTGATCGTATCGATTACAACCCGCTGGCCGGAAGTTTCATCGGCGCGGTGTTGCCTGTGCCTTTCGGTGGTGTGCTGAAGGATCGCGTCGCATTGGGGCTCGGCTTTTTCACGCCGTTCGACGTCATCGTTCGCGGGCGCATTTTGTACCCCGAGACGCCGCAGTTTTTGTTAGCGGATCGTACGGCATCGGTTGCGGTTCAAGTCGCGCTCGGCATCGATGTTGGTTACGGATTTCGCGTCGGTGCAGGGTTTGCCGCGCTCGCCGCGCTCACCGGATCCGTCCTCGTGGCGACCGACGCATCGGGACGAATCGGTACGGTTGTCGAAGATACGCTCGTCGCATCGTACGGACCACTCGTGGGTTTGTCCTACGAACGTAAAGGATATCGGGCGGGTCTTACGTACCGCGGTGAACTGTCAGGTCGTTTCAACGTGGTGATCGAAGTTCGCGATCTGGGGCAAATCGTTGTGCCGCCGCTCAACATTTCCGGCTTGGCGCAATACGATCCGATGCAGTTCGCGGTCGAAGCCGCACGCGTCAAAGGACCCTGGCACGTTGCTGCGGGCATCACGATCAAAGGCTGGAGTGCGTATCCCGGTCCGGTCGAAGCGACTGTGCGGTGTCCCGACATTGATCCTGATACGGGGGAACCGGCAACGGAACCATGTGGAGCGCTCGTGCCTGCGCCGGTGAATTTTTCGAACACGATCGTTCCGCGTATCGGTGTGGAACGTGTGCTCGATGTGGCGCCGATGGTGGGGATGACCCTTCGTGCGGGCTACTTTCTGGAGATGTCTCCCGCGCCGGAGCAGACGAAAAAGTCGAACATTTACGACAACACACGCAGCGTTTTTGGGCTGGGATACGGCATCGAGCTGAAGCCGCCGATGCCGAGGTTACGTTTTGATGTCGCCACGCAAGTGCAAGTGCTGCATCCGCGGACGCACACGAAAGAAGCCGAAGTTTTGCTGGACAATCCAGGAGCAACTGCGGTTCGTTCGAGTGGGTTTGTCTACGCAGGAGCGGCGACCGTGGGGGTGGGATTCTGATGGCTCGCAAGCTGTTTGTCTCGGCGGCGCTGGCCGTGGTAACATTTGTTGCGGCAGCGCGTGAAGCGAGTGCCAGCGCTCCGGGGACGTACGGGTTTTTCTCGCGGTCGTCGGCCATGGGAGGGGCTGTCGCCGCGGATGCGCCGGACGCTTCCGCGTGTTTTTACAACCCCGCAGCCCTCGTCAGCGCGCCAGGCCTCGGTTTGTCGATCGGGTACGTGTACGCGGACAATCGTTTGCGTATCAACGGCAAGGACAACGACGTCGTCGACGTGCATGGTTTGTCTGCGGGCATTGTCGCGCCAGGAAAAATAGGCCGCTTGCCGTTTGCCTTCGGCATCGCGACGTACATGCCCGACGATGGTTTGTCGCGTATCCGCGCGTTGCGTCAAGAAACCCCGCGCTGGGAGCTGTACAACGACCGTCCGACCATTCTTTTTCTCGCCGCACAACTCGCTATTCGGCCTCTTCCTTGGCTCGAAATCGGTGGCGGTATCGCGTTTCTCGCGGCCACACGAGGTCGCTTCGGCATTCGCGGACAAGCCGACGTTCTTCGCCCGTTCGACTCGCAACTCGAACACGAAGTCGATGCCGATCTGACCACGATTCGTTACCCGATCGCCGGTGTTCGCTTCAAGCTCGGCCACGTGGGGTACCTGGGCGTCGCATACCGTGGCGAAACCAAGTTGGATCTGTCGCTCTCCGCGCAACTTGCCGGCAACGTGAACTTTGCTGGTGTTGCCGTACCGCTCACGTACGCGCTCGCTACACGCACGATCGATGCGTTCCAACCCCAACAAGTCGTCGCGGGTTTTTCCTTCCAATCGATCAAACATCTGCACGCCAACGTGGATCTAGGCTGGGTCGACTGGTCCGCCTACGAAAGCCCGACCGCGCACACCACCGCGCATCTCGATGCCACCTTGCCACCAGGCGTGAACATCGAACTGCCCGAAGATCCCAGGCCCGTCGATGTCGTACCTCCCGCGTTTCGTGATCGCCTCGTTCCGCGTATCGGCATCGAATACACGCTCGGTTTTGGCTCGGAACGTAAAGTGAGTGGTCGAGACCAACCCGCCAAAGCTATCGAAGTTCCGTTGCGTCTTGGTTATGTCTACGAAGCGTCGCCCGTTCCGCCACAGATTGGCCGGACGAACTTTGTGGATGCCGATCGCCATACGGTTTCGCTCGGTACCGGCATCGTGCTCAACGCGCCGTTTTCCGTGCTCCAAGGCTCGTTACGTGTTGATGCGTTTGCCGCCATCTCTGTGTTGCCCGAACGCATTACGTACAAAGCCAACGCCGCGGACTTCGTCGGCGACTACCGCGCCGATGGCACGATGATCGCCGGCGGTGCAACGGTAACGGCATCATTCTGAACAGCGTTTGCAAGCAATTCCCGCTCCTCACCCCCCAACCCCCTC
>JANORL010000143.1:0-1968 GCA_031415295.1 Polyangiaceae bacterium
GGCGAGGGCTCGATGCACGGCATGGCCGCTGTGACCGTTGGCGGCGGGATGACGGTGGGCGGCTTGGTGAACGCGACAAATGCGTTGCAGCAGTTGTGGATCTTGATGATGGCAAGCGGAGGTGGTACGACGTCGCCGCCAGCGACCACGCACGGCAATTCCGCGGACAGTCCCAAGGCGCAAATTGGTTACGAGATAACGGATACGAAGAATGGTGAAATCGTGAAAACGGGTGTCAGCGGCGGAGCGCGCACGGCGGATGGAGGGTCGGTACGGGCGAATGGGCAAGCGAATCAATGGAATTGCCAGGCGGGTGAACCGGGACGATACAGGGCGGACGTCGTGAAAGAGGTGCCCACGGGACCGGGGGCGAGAAGAGAGGCACTCAAATGGGAAGAAGCGAATGCGAAACGGTTGAAGGCTGAAGGGCAATTGACCGATCCCTATAAACACAGGAAGCCATGATGGAACTACGATACATTGGGCTGATGCTCAACGTGGACGAGTACCCACGCATTTACAGAAGCGCGTTCTTGTTTCGTGAGCGATACATTGGGAATTTTCTTGGTCGTCGCGTCAAACCGCTAAAATTCAAGACCGAAAAGTACAATGCGCTCATTATGAACGGTCAACACACACCTGCTGAACGGTGCTCGATCGTGCCCGAGAAGTCGCTAAGTGCCCCCGTCTACTTCGACCAAGTCCGTTACGATTCCCTCGGACCCAACGAACATCATGAATTTTTCCTGGGCATGTACATCGAAGGGATCGAGAAAGCGAATCGGGATTTTCCCATCCCCTACGATGTCCTCATGCAAAGCATCGAGGACTTTCGCCAAGGCGGGTACAAGAATGAATGGGTCGACAAGCGGAAATTGCATCGGCCTCTCGGACTGCACGCAACGTTGCTTTGCTATATGGATACGAACCGCTTCCAGTTGACCCTGTTGCTAGAACGAAAGGGTAAAACGATTTACCGAGAACCCATTCTGACTACATTGCCGGACGAGATCATGTACAAGGGCGACTTCAAAGAACTCGTCGTGGAAGGAACAAAAATCCTCATCATGGAGGAATATGGCAAGGTGACGTTTTCCCTCGACGTGAGCACGCTCGAATAACCCTCGACACCCATAGCCCACCCGCTCATCGCTCCGCGCCATAGCCGCACCACCTCCCCAACTTCGTACACGTTTCATCGGCCGCTCGTATTCACCGATCCGAGCGGTTACGATGCAAGGTGCCGCCAAAGGTGCCAAGGTGCCGCCAAAGGTGCGGTGCCGCCAAAGGTGCCAACCACTTTTGTAAAATGTGAATTTTGTTACCTTCAAAAGGTGCCCACCACTTTTTCACTTTGCGTGTCACATCACATGTTCGCTGCAGAATAGATGCCAAACATCAAGGCTCCCTCTTTGCCTCCGCGCGCAGAGTTGCTACGCAGTCAGTCCTCCCGATCGTCGGCGTGTGTAACGAGTCATGAGCGAAACCAAGGACAGTGCGAGCCGTTTGGACACCACCCCGGATCAGTCCGAACCCGAAACATCATCTGAAGGGGAAACGGCGACCGAACCCGACGCCGAATCTTCCGAAACAAGCGATGTTGATGCGGAAAAAACGAGCAACGAAGACGCTGGCGAAGACGCGCCGCACGCCGCGGAAGACGACGCGGCCGCCGATGCGGAAAAGAACGAACTCGTAACATCGGAAGAGCGTGACGACGACAAGGCACCCGCACCTGAAGTGCTCCTGGTACGGGGCAACGCGCCCCGTCTCATACGTGGAGGTTCAGCGATTGCGGGCGGAGTCCTCGCTGCGCTCATCCTCATGGCGCTCCGGCCGCAATACAGACTTGGTGTACCGCTCGGCTTGCTCTCCATCCTTGTGGCGACTTTCGGCGTACTCGACTTGTGCGGCACGTTCGACGATGCCGACGAACGCGTTGCGAAACGTGTTCAATTTCGAGAACTT
>JANORL010000144.1:0-8574 GCA_031415295.1 Polyangiaceae bacterium
TGCCAATAGCTCCGGCTTGTCTTGACGATTCGCCGTCTCAATGACCCGCGCCGCTATCACATTCAAATCATGCTCGCGATTGTTCATCAATAGCCCTTTCGTCTCACGCACCACTTCGAGCATCTTTTCCAATACGATTTCGTGCGTGCACAGTTTTTCCAGACCTACCGTCGCCGTCACCACGCGATCATCGCTCGAAAGCGTATTCAGAGAGGAACTCGACGACTTATTCGTATTGTCACGGGACGGTTCGCTCGTAAGGGCCAACGAACTGCCCTTTGCCAAAGAAGGCGACGTATCCAATTGGCTCGTCTCCGACGTGTTTGGCGGCATAGGTGGTCGTTCACGTGAAGCCAAACTACTCATTGATACCGCCATGCATTTCATGGCCAAGCGAGTTGCGGAAGCCGAAACGAGCCTGCAAATGTACCTGGCCATGATGAATGACCTTCCGGTGGGCGAATTATCTTGGTTAAAAACCGTTGCCGACGAACATCGACCCCTCGTCGAACGAATTCACGAGGCACTCAAAAACACGCTGCCGGGACATGACGAGTTTTGGGTTCGCGAGTCGGCATTTGCCGCACTCGCCGGCGTGGTGCAAAAACGCGACAAGGTGTCAACGAATTATCCACCAATTCTCACACGACCATGCGGACGCACGAGTGCATCAAGCAATGCCGCAATGGCTTCTGTCGCATTTGACGCGAGGTTTCCATTCTTGTGCACCGTAAATAATCTGGCAAATGCGTGGGGACCGTCTTTTTTTTGAAACCATTGGTGCGTATCGGTTCCGATGTCATCTGCAAACGTTTCAATACATCGGGCCATGCTTTCCGCCCAGCCGCATTCACGTAGATCGCGGACAGCGACTCGACGGATCTGAAGAGCATAAACGCATGCTGCTCGTCGCCAAGCACCAGCCGATGCTGGACGATGTCGCCGTTCGTCGTCAACCTTGTATTCCGCACCATTCAGCACCTTTTCACACGCAGCCACCAAAATCGCATTGTTTTCAAAGTGTATTGTGTAGTCGCCATGAGTAAAGGGCGGAGGCGGATCCCATTGCATCGGCGTGGATTTTTCCGATCGGCGTTCGTTCGGAGTCGGGCGAACGCATTCTGCGTTATGATATTCATTGCGGACATTTGGCGTCGCGTCCACATCGCGGAGTTCCAGATCCGTGGAGACAAACGTCCATTCGTCACTCTTGCGACGCGCCAGAATGAGTCCGGGCGTCGAATCGGAGAGGTAACAAGGCAGGAGAAACCAATCCGGCGGGTCCCGCTTATACGCCATCTGGAGTGTCGCGGTCAGTCGGGCAATTGCCTGCTTTTCATCCGTCAACCACCCCACCGAATTCGGCAAGGCGCATGGGAGCTGGAGTCTTGTTTTCGAGTTGGGAATCGTGTGCACATGATTGCGCATTTTATCGAGATCGAATTTCGCAAGAGGCTCGGGCTTTGTGAGTTGCGTTGAACCATGGTCGCCGGCCATTTCGATTCCGCCTAAACCTGCGACAATGATGCACGGTGCTGTAATTCGCAGGGGGTTCGCAATATCACCGCGCATGGGTCGGAAGTAAAGCCGGTAGAGACGCAGACGACCTTCATGATAAGACGCAGCGGTTGGGGGGCGTTGAGGAATGAACGCAAGCATTTGATCTTGGTCGGGGTGAGCGACCCAGGTCCAGTACCGACCAAGCGCTCCTACGTGGCCCGGCAAATCGTCGAATGTCCGACCCGGAATACCAAAGACAAACCGGTTTTTTTTGCGAAGCGCTACCGTAACTTCGTCGTGTTTGCAGGAAAGAACCGGCGCCTGAGCGGGTTCAGTCGTCGCATGCGGTCCGAGCAAGTCTCTACTGAGGACGAGCTCCGTTTGAAATCGGTACGTCATCGATGTGGAGGCATCGGATCTCCAGACACGAACATTTGCGCATTGGGGTGCAGTGCTGGTTGTGCGGAGGTTGGTATCCGTTGCATCGGCTGGCGTTGCAGGTTTGCGTTTCTGCATCACGACGACGATAGTCGGGGTAGGGTGGAATTCAAGGAGCGATTCGCGCTTGCTGATTGCGAAGTCAGATCACCCCAAATGGCATGCAAGTAGTGTCGTTACGTCGCATGCGCTGTCTTCCATTGGCCTTGATTGCTAGTCGAACAGTCTCACTGTTTCTTCTGTCGTCGAGCCTCTCCTCATTGGTATAGGTAGCCGTCCGACTTCTGCCACCGGCGGACCACGTCTACGCCTACGTACTTCGTGGTTGTCTCACCAGTTGCGTCGGACAAACTGACGACGACTCTGTCCAAATTGCCAAAAGGCACGGCGCCAAGCGAATACCAGTAATCGGAGTAGTTGTACTGATTGACGGTCGTGGACAGTTTCAGCGTGCTTCCCAGCGAACCACCGTAAACCTTGTAAGGTGCCGCCACGCTGGTGGCGTAATTCGCCGGAATGAACGCGTATACTCGGTACGTGCCGGCGCCAGGCGCACCGTCATTGAATGTCCATGTTGCCGTATTCCCCCCTATCGACGCCTTGGTATAAAGCATGTTGCCCAAGACACCATAGGAAGACGTCGATAACCAATCTGCGGAATCTCCAGACCGCGCGAAGATGTAGGACCCCGATGACAGGCTTTCATCCACGTATTGGTCCTTGATCTTGCCTGTCCCAACATAATCGAAGTTTGCGAATACGCTGTTCTGGCTAGCGGGGTTCACGCTGTACAACAGGTGATTGTTGCTCGTGGATAGGTATTTGCCAACGTATAACCCGAAATGCAGGTGGGTCCCACACCCTGAACAGGCGACATTGGAGACACTTCCAAGCTGCGCACCTTTTGACACAGTGGCGCCTGCTGCAACGAGCACATTCGACATGTGCCCATAACCGCTGTAAAATTTCGTGTACGACCGCCCTGCCCACGTGGTCGACGCGTTGTGTTCGATGAGAACCCAGCCATTGGAAGACTGCTTTACCGTACCACCTGCAGCGGCATACACCGGCTTGCCGCTATCGCCTGCCGCGAGATTAAGGTCAAGGGCGTACGTGTCGTCTGCCCCGTAAAACCCAGAGTTCGGATAGTGATACGCACTGCCGGGATAGTGATACCATCCCGTGCCGCCGAGAGGGAACTGCATCGCGATGTTGGCTATCGATGGCGGCAACTGACCCACCTTGTGAGGCTCTGGCGCCTTTGAGTCGGCAGGCTCGGTGCTCGACGCGATGTTGAAACGATCATGAAGATATTGCGAGAACGACTTGCCAATCACGGTATCGCCGCATTTGACGATCACGGCCGCCTCACGCTCATCCACAACGGCCCCGCAGGCATCAACACCAAGGATATCGCCCAGACGTTGAAGCTGATCGCTGCTGAGTCCTACAGCCATAGGTAGACCCGATTGCACGCTGAGGATCGAACCATCGGCACCGACGATCGCGCTTGCGAAGGTCGAACCTTCGCCGCTGCTATGTTCGAGGGCCTCGATCTCGCTTAGCGTCTCAACGTCTATGACGGCGAGTTTAGAGAGAATTTGGTCGAATACGTCCCGGCGCTCCTGTACCCACAGCTCGGGCGATGTTGCGCCGCCGATGCCGCAGAGGACCACAGTGACCGACCGGCCATCCGTCGTAGGCATCATGTTGCTGTCCAGGATATGAATGCCGGCTCCGAACATTTCTGCGACCACGATGGCAGCCGAGTCGTACGTCGGTGTATTCTGAAGAATTGATTCATCAGCGGATTCTGCGCACCCTGCAAGAGAGATCGCAGTCAAGATGGCGGACCCCACATGCCAGGTTCTTCGATTCAGCGTCGTCAATAACGTGGTTTTCGTCCCGCGAGACTCGCTTTTCTTCATGGTGTACTCCGCAGACTAGGGAATGGATTCACGCTTGATGCAATGGTGTGGCAGCGCCAACCAATGAGTGATGAGATCGGTTGACGCATGCGCAAAACCTCATTGATCCGCAGACTCCTCATCGCACTCGTAGACAGCAGCACGCAAGCATCAGCGAATTCGAACGCATAGATATCGGAGCGACCGGAAGCGTGCGGAAGTCACCCGTAGCCACCGGAAATCACGCGGAGTCACCGGAAGCGAGACCGAGCGGCTCAATTAATGGTGCGCAATCGAGGCTTCGCGTCGCCACGCTATGGCAGCTTCGCGAGTTGGTCCGGCAAGCCAAAACATAATCCACATTGCGCAATCGAACCAAGCTACGCTTTGCAGTCTTGCAGTCTCGAGCAGATCCTTGCTAAGTGTCGATGCGACCTTGTTTGAGAAGTAGAGAATTGGAAGCGCCAAAATTGCGATGATGGCCACGCAGGCGCGAAAAACCTCAAACAACCGTCCACGCTCTTGCCAGAACGGTTGATGAAACTGACCGTCTGGAGTATTCAGCAATTGACGAAGACCGACCCACATCCCCGTAATTGCAATCCAAATGAGACAACATGATGTCAGGCTCGCATGGGGTATCTCTCCACCTGGAGCGAGAATTGGCACGGTCGCAACGCCCGCAAGAAATGGGGGCACAAGCGCAAGCCACGGTAGTTTTCTCGGAAAATAGGAGCAAAGAACTGCGGTTGCAATGTATACGAAGAGCGACAGCGGACCTATCATCCACGCGTCGGGGTAATTCCGCGCGCCATAACCGTATCTCCCATAGAGCGTCGGATCTACGAAAACCGGCGGAAGGGCCCCCAGCAAATAACCAAATGTATTCGTCGCCGCGACGACGAGAAAAAATCGCTCGCGGGAACGTTGTTGATGAACAGGAACATCTCGTGTTGCACGCACGAACATTTCCCCGAAATCCAACGCGCCTGGTCGATCCGCCGCCACGGTCGACAAGGCGCGCGTGATGAGCCCCAAAGCAGCCGGCGATAACGAAGTTCCCAACATATTCTGGAGACGCTCTTTTACGATGGCTGCATCGTAAGAATGCACGTATTGCCACCAGGCAACATTGTCATCGGGCGTAACGTGCCCCGTAAGCGCCTCAATGAGAATGACCGCGAGCGTAAACACATCCGAGGAACCCTCGAGTCGTCGCCCCAATCCAAGCTCCGGCGACTTATATGTTTCAGTCCCGACTCCTTGCGTCGCCGTGTTGCTCCGTGCCGGAATCTCTCGCGCGATACCGAAATCTGCAATTCGGGGAATCAACTGGCCACCGACAGAGCAAATGAGCACATTCGACGGCTTCAAATCGCGGTGAATCTTATTTTTGGAATGGATGAATTCCACCGTTCGGCACAGGTCGAGAAAAACCGTACATGCCCGTTCGAGGCTCAACCGACCATGGTCAACCAACAAAGCTTTGAGCGTCGAATCGCAATATTCCATCACGAAATAGGGTCTCGTGCGCGCTTCCGATGGCAACCAACGATCACGTAACACGACAACCCCCGGATGTTGCAGCTCCGTCAATAACCCGATTTCTTGCTCGAACAATTGAGCGGACGTCGAATCTTGGGCAAGCTTCACCGCAACGGGCAACCCAAATCGGCGATCGATGGCGCGCCACACCACCCCGAAGTTGCCTTTGCCAATGGGTGAAAGCAGCTCGTAGCGATGATCCAGCAATTGCCCCTGCACCACGACTTCATAAGGCTCGACGCCAGCTTCAACACCTTTTCCATCTACCGAGCTTCCGGTCATGCGGGCACATTTACATGAACGTGCGCTGGAGTCACTCTGCGCGTGAAAAAATACGCTGCCATTTCGACGTTGGAAACGCTGGATCGCCATTGGAGCAAAGCCAGCCACTTCTCAATCGCGCTATGCAGGAAACCCTGGTAAGTTCGTCCACTCGATGCGCACGTATTTCTCGAACAACCACCGAACCATACTCGTGAAATCCGCGTGACGCGCGCCAAGTTCGGCAAGCGCCTCGAGTGCATCTTGCCTGCCCTGTTTGTCATGAACTTCCAGTGCGATAACCAGAGCTCGAATCTCACGCAACGTATCGCTGGCAATCTTCGCCCGCAAACCGAGCAGATCTTTTCGATTGAGCCCGCACGTGATAATGGTGGCGCGCCCCTCGTCCGAGACACCATCCATGATACCGTCGTCATGTTTGTCTTGTATACACAGGGCCGACGATCTGTACCATCATGAATTCCTTCTTGCGGGGTATTGGTCTCGAGCGCCAAACCAACCACGACGCGGCTCCGCCAAACGCAAATCCTACCCCATTACACCTCGTATCTCATCGTTCTACGCAAATGGTTCAACCACCCCGCCCTCGCCCCTCATTACGCGCGCACGGATCCCCATCTACGGTGTACTCGAGTTTCACACGTTATGCACAACGCTCCAACCACGACGTGGTCGACGTCCACAGCACGTGCGCAATCCCCCAACCACGCCGTGGTCAACGTCCTCGGCGCGCGCACCATTGCCCCAACCACGCCCTGGGTGACGTTCTCAGCACCGGCACCATTGCTCCAACCACGCCGTCGTCGAAGTCCACGACACAGGCATCACACTACAAAGTGAGTCTGGTTGACACTTTTTGCAAAAAAAATCTTGACGCCAAAGCGTGTTGTGTTGATTCTGCCATCACTATGGCTGCAACGGCTGCTTCCGAACGAACATTGCGAGAACTGGCAACAACCATTGGCGCACTCACCGCAGCAATCGACATGGATGTCGATCGTTCAGACGATGACCGCCTCTTTTTCACGAATGAACGATCCTTGGTCCAAGCATCGTTCAACAAGCTTTTTGACACGGACCAAGCGGTTACGAAGCATGTGCTGTTGGTCAAAATGCCGCGGCAAGCGACAGTGATTATGGGCGATAACGTGTTGGATCGCGGCGTTCGTGCGGGCAAATCGCGCATGCGGTTGGAGCTGAAAAATTCAACAATGCCTGGCGGCGAGGATCATGTCTTTCCAGCCGACATTTCGGAAATCACGGATGCCGAACGGCGCGTCGAACCGCATTTGGTACTTACGGCGCTGGGGAAATTCGATCAGGTGCCAGATTTTGCAGGTAAAGCCGACGTGAAAGCGGACATGGAAGGGCGAGCGACTCGGCAACAAGGAGCGTTCCAACAACGTGATGCCGGGGAAGCAACTGCGGACACACTCGATGGAGCACTCGATCGCGCGGTTTCCGACAGCGACGAGTTGCTGTTCGTATGTGAGAAACATCTCGCAGCACGATTTCCGCGGGATGCAAGATACGTAGCGTCGTTCTTTATCGAGAAACCGTCGCGCAAGAAGACGAAAGCCCCGGAGCCTCCAATAGAACCTGATCCGTCCGTGCCACCGACGGGGGTGTGAGGGAGCTAATTGCAACGGGTATTCGACTTGTTAAAGGTTGAATGCTTCGCATTCAACCTTTGTCAGGAAAAATGTCGACAAGCGCTGCGCGCTTTCGACATTTTCCCTCTATCCAGTTCACGATGGGGGGCAAAGCCCCCCCATACCCCCCGCGGACGAACCAATACCCGGTCCAGACATCTGTGACTCGCTCGGGTCGAGTTTGTCTCGCTCAAAATACCTGATGAAACGCTCTGAAGAGCGTGGTAAGGTCTTGCCCATGATGAACATCACCGCTGACGCGAAGAAAGCGCCCGCAATTTCTTCAGACGACCCGGTTCTCGCCGCGCTGAGGCGTGCGCCAGTTGGTCCGCCAATGACGCAAGAAGAGGGCCGCGCCATGGAAGAGGCACGCGAACTTGGGCGGTGGGTGTCCGGCGCAGACGTGCACGCCGAGGTTGCTCGGCGATGTCAAGCTGGGAAATAGTTTGGTCGTATCCCGCCGCCTGGATGCTTCGCGCCATTCCCTGGCGGCAAGCAGCGCGGGTCGACGCGGCGGTTCAGCGCTTTGCGCAAACGGGGGCTGGCGACATTGAGCGGATAGGGGAATCCATGCGTTTTCTACGGCTCCATGTGCTGCCTTTCATGCTTCACCTCGAAGTCAATGCCGACGAAGGCATCCTTCGGGTCTGGTCCCTTTCCCGCTCCCGTAAAATTAAAATCGCGAAACGGTAACCATCTCGTCCCGATACCCCCCCGAGAATCGACTTGTTACAGGTTGAATGCTGCGCATTCAACCTTTGTCAGGAAAAGTGTCGACAAGCGCTGCGCGCTTTCGACACTTTCCCTCTACCCAGTTCACGATGGGGGGCAAAGCCCCCCATACCCCCCATACCCCACGCACCCCTAGTCCGGCCTGAGTGGAACCCAGCGCTCCGTACTTTTCCACGGGCCGACGCTTACCAAACGTGCCAAGCACGACGCCCTTGGATCGGGGGAATGTTTGACCGACGCTTCTGTTATAAGGGCGCCGTTTGCTGCCGCGTCATGCGGCTCCATAACCGAGGTTCTTGGCGTGATCGAAATCGAAGACCTCTATAAGTATTACGGAGAACGAAAAGCCGTCGGGCCCTTGTCGTTCTCCATCGAAGCCGGCGAAATCGTCGGGTTGCTCGGGCTGAACGGGGCAGGAAAAACCACTACGCTGCGGATTTTAGCGTGTGATCTCCTCCCTTCGTCGGGATCGGTGAAAGTCGATGGCCTCGACGTCGTCGAAAACCCGCACGAAGTTC
>JANORL010000145.1:0-41429 GCA_031415295.1 Polyangiaceae bacterium
CCATCCGGCGCCGCCCATTCCATCGCCCTCCACAAAAAAGGAAGGTCCGGATTGCGGTCGACCATTGAGTATTCGAGGGCGTCTTTTTCTCCAAGGCGGTTGTGGACAATCGTTCGAACGGTGCTCTCGACTTTTGCAACCTGTGTTTTGATGTCTTCTTCGTGAATGTCGTCAGTTTTGGCCCAACTTGTCCATGGAGGATTGCCAATCACCACGTCGTATTCACGATGTTCGGCGCCCACACGTGTTTCGTCCAAACTACCAATATAAATCTCGCGTGGGTTCGTCGTTGCGGAAACATCGAGCAAAACCTCTCCAAGCAAGGGGCGATCAAAACGGAGCCCCTTTACGGGCGTTGGCTTGGGATCCAGTTCGACGGCGGTGAGGTACAAGCCGAGGGAGCATAATCGAAGGGCTTGTTGGCTAATATCGAAGCCCCGTAGATTTTTATAAAGTATGTCGCGGAGCCTGCGTGTCCCTGGAGGGCTTCCTTCTGCGCGCCATATTTCGGCGGCAAGACGACGAAATGCGGCGACCAAAAAGACGCCACCTCCCACGGCGGGATCGAGAACCCGCGCCCGATGTGCACGATCCCCAAGCGCAAAAAAGACTTCGTCGACCATGTATTCGGCAATGTGGCGAGGCGTGTATTTGACGCTCGTTTTATCCGCAATGACGGGGTCGAACGTATGCGCATGATGCTCGTACACTTGGCTTAATAGACCCACGGGAATGTGATCGAAAAGGAGATCGTTCCAGCCGTCACCCCAAGCCAAATGCAACTGGCCTGTGGACGTTGAGCGCGAGAGAATTTTACTGAGTTCGGAAAAGACGAGGGGAGGCAATTTTGAAAACCAGCGATCCGAGCCTCCCTCGGGTAGCGGCAGAAAATCACCATTAAACGTATCATCGAGCCATTGGCTCATTCGGGCTGTAGCTGTTTTCGTCGCAAAACATTCACGCGTCGCAAATCCGGAGATTTTTTCGATGTCTTGGTCGCGCAAGACGCGTCGATCGACGAGAAACCGGACGAACAACGCGCGCCCGACGAGCGATAAAGCATCGAGATGCGCAATGTTTTGACTGGCCAACGCGAGCGTCGTGGTCGTTAGGAGTTTGTAAAGAAGATCGTGAACGGCAACTGCTGCCGAATTTTTGGCTTTCTTGTCGTGTTCGCCGCTCAAAAGTGGTGGAAACGTGAGGGATGGGATGAGGCCAGCGGCACCGGCGCCATCTTTCAGAATGTTGCGCGTGCTCTCTTCCAGCTCCTCTTTCGATGCCGGTGTCACGGGGTAAACCGTGAGCCGACCAGGCGCCGAAATGGCCAGATGATCAGCGCCCGCTCGAAATGCGAGAAGGCGACGGAGATGCACAAACGCATGAGGCCCAGCACGCTCCGCGGAAAGAGTATCCACGACGTACAAGACGGGTTTTCCTTGAAATTCGACGATGGCACTGGGCCACAATCCTCGGGCGTCATTGGCTGCGCCACGAAATAAGTCGAGGTAACGTACGCGATGCGTCGGATCGGCGGCGTCGTCGAGTACGGCGATGTCGTTGGCTCGAGCTCCAAATGGGCCGAGTTCCTGTTCCCAGTGTTGGCGCGCCTGTGACGTCATTGGATTTCTTCGGAAGAACGCGGAGCTGCGCGACACTATCCAGGTCAGCGAAGCAATGTCAACGTTGAACGCCGGTTAGACAAACTCACGCAGGCATTGAAGGAGCCCGGCTCCCCCAAAGGTGCGGCTCCCGCAAAGGTGCCAACCCAAAGGTGCCAACCCAAAGGTGCCAACCACTTTTCAAAAAGGTGCCAACCACTTTTGGGATCCCACCCCTGCCCAAAAAATCTGAACTTTTTACGCAACTCGTCGCCACGCCAAACGATGGACCCTCGTGCGCACCACCATCGTTCTTCCTCCCGACCATCCCTCGTACCCCTCGGCCCTTGGCGTACTCGCCAAACCCGACAAACCTTTGCCTACCCTGCGCCTTCGCGGCACGTTGCCCGACGCGCCGCCCATCGCCGTCGTCGGACGTCGTGCAGCAAGTCCTGAAGCGCGCGCGTTCACGCGTTCACTCGTTCTCGACCTCGCGGACGCTGGCGTTTCCATCTGGTCTGGCGGGGCCATTGGCATCGATGGAGCCGCTCATTTCGCAGCGTTGGAAGCGGGAATTTCCACCGTCGTCATCATGGGCGCAGGACTCGATTGTCCCTATCCAGCCGAACACGTTCGCCTCTACGAACGCATCCTCGAAGCGGGGGGCGCTCTTCTGTCGCTCCTCCCCGATCACTACACTCCGCGCCCCTTCAATTTTCTCGCGCGTAACCATGTGCTCGCGGCTCTCACGCTCACGACCGTCGTCATCGAAGCAGGCTTGCGCAGCGGTGCTCGATCCACCGCAGCATCGGCACGAAAACTTGGTCGACCCCTGTGCGTCGTTCCTCATGCACCGTGGTGCGAAGGAGGCGCGGGGTGTGCGCAAGAGCTTGTCCGCGGCGCCCGTGCCGTAACGTCGGCAGCAGATGTTCTCGCCGCGATCGGACTCGATGCACCATCTCGACGAACACCACCGTCGCTCCCGACGACCTTATCCGGACAAGCCCGACTGTCCTTCTCGCCGGATGGAGACGATTCTTTTCGTCCTCCTCAACGTGCGGTTCGTCAGACTGCTGCATCGCTCGTTTCGGAGCTTGGACCCCTTGAACAGGCTATTTTTGGTGCTTTGGGTAACGAACCCATGCACATAGACGTAATCTGTGACACGGTTGGAGTTCCACTACCGCCAGTCGTTGGGGTACTCTTGACGTTGACACTCCAGACCGTAGTAGTAGAGGGCCCCGACGGCTGCTACCGGCGGGTCAACCGCTAGAAGGGCTTGAGGTTGCCACGTCAAAGGCCTCTGGCCCTTCGGTTTTTTCCCTGGATTTTCCGCAGCCTGGATCAGTAGGTGGTGATGACCAAGACACTCGTCATCGTGGAGTCGCCGGCAAAAGCCAAGACCATCAAGAAGTACCTGGGTTCGGGCTACGAAGTCATTGCCTCGAAGGGGCATTTGAAGGACTTGCCCAAGAACCAGAACGCGGTCGACGTCGCCAAGGACTTCACCGAGACGTACGAGGTTATCGAGGGCAAGGAGAAGATCCTGGAGGAGCTCAAGGCGGCGGCGAAGAAGGTCGATACCGTTCTTCTCGCAACCGACCCTGATCGTGAAGGTGAAGCGATCGCGTTTCACATTTCCCAGGAGATCCAGGACGACAAGCTCAAGGTATCGCGTGTCGAGTTTCACGAGATCACCAAGCGTGGGATCGACCATGGCGTGCAGCATCCGCGAGAGCTCGATGCGAATTTGTACGATGCGCAAAGGGCTCGTCGCGTGCTCGATCGAATCGTCGGGTACGACGTTTCGGCGCTTGTTTGGTCGAAGCTTGCTTTCGGTCTTTCAGCGGGTCGAGTGCAGTCGGTTGCGCTGCGTCTCATCACTGATCGCGAGAAGGAGATCGAGGCGTTCGTCCCGCAGGAATACTGGAACGTTGCCGTGGCGTTGTCTGCTCCGAGCGGCGCGTCATTTGCTGCCAAGTTGGCGGGGGCAAACGGCGAAAAGATCGACGTTACGAACGGGACGCAAGCGGCGCAGGTGCAGGCAGATCTCGATAGTGCGCGTCTGAAGATCATTCGCGTGACGAAGCGCGAGCAGAAGCGAAATCCGCCGGCTCCGTACACGACGTCGAAGCTGCAACAGGACGGGACAAACATCCTGCACTTCGGTGCCAAACGCACGATGCAGATCGCGCAAGCGCTGTATGAAGGCATCGATCTGAAGCAGGACGGAGGTCCCGTCGGTCTCATCACGTACATGCGTACTGACTCGACACGCGTCAGTGACGACGCGATCAACGAGGTTCGTTCGGCGATCGAAAAACGTTACGGCAAGGTGTTCGTTCCGGACAAACCGAACGTGTACAAGACGAAGAAGAGCGCTCAGGATGCCCACGAAGCGATTCGTCCGACAAACGTCGATTTGCATCCAGATTCGATCAAGAAGCATCTGAAGGACGAGCAGTACAAACTCTACAAGCTCATCTGGAATCGATTCGTTGCTTCTCAAATGACTCCTGCGGTTTACGATCGAACGACTGCGGAAACGCAAGCGACATCGACGCGAGCCGGGGCGTTGCATCGCGAGTATTTGTTGCGATCGACGGGGCGTGTGCTCAAGGCGAGTGGGTGGCTCGAGGTGACCGAGGGCCTGCGCGAGTTTGCGGGCGATGAAGAGGCAGAGGCGCAAGGAACGGTGGCTGAAGTTGCGGAAGCAAAAGCAGCTGCTGCCGATGAAGACAGCGATGCGTTGCTTCCGGATCTCAACGAAGGTGATTTGCCGAAACTCGTACGTCCTCCGGGCGTAACGGCCGACCAGAAGTTCACGCAGCCATCTGCGCGTTACAACGAAGGATCGCTCGTGCGCGAGCTGGAAAAACGCGGCATCGGCCGACCTTCGACGTACGCCGAAATCATGAGCAAGGTGCAGCAACGCGCGTACGTGGAAAAACTCCCCGGCGGCGCGTTCCAACCGACCATGCTCGGCAAGTTTGTCGTGGAAGGGCTTGTCCGTTCAAACCTCGACTTCATGGATCCGAACTTCACCGCACAGATGGAGGAAGAACTGGATGAAGTCGGCGCGGGCAAGCTGAAGCGCGAGGCGCTTTTGAAGCGCTTCTACAAGCGTTTCCGAGAGCAGCTCGACAAGTCCAAGAAGCTCGCGTCGTGGAAGCCTGCGTCGGAAAAAACCGACATGGAGTGCGAAGAGTGCGGCGAAGGCTTCATGGTGAAGAAGTGGGGCAAGAACGGTTGGTTCTTGAGCTGCGAGCGATATCCAAAGTGCAAAGGCACGCGTGATCTCGGTCTCGATGGCGCCGCTGCTTCGGTGAAGGAGACCGACATTCACTGCAACGAGTGCGACAAACTCATGGTCGTGCGCAGTGGAAGGTACGGCGACTTCTTGTCGTGCACGGGTTATCCGAGCTGCAAGAACACGCGTCCGGTGCCGCTCGGTGTGTCTTGTCCGCAATGCGGAGGGGACCTCATCGAAATTCGTCCGCGCAAGAAGGGTGGCCGTACGTTCTACGGGTGCTCGAACTTCAGCGCGGAGCAGAAGTGCGAGTTCAAGCTTTGGGCGAAGCCTGTGCCCATCGCGTGTCCTGTGTGCGCAGCGCCGTACCTCACGCGAGCTGGTGGTAAAACACCGATGCTCGTGTGTGGGACGAAGGATTGCGGGCACAAGCAAGAGCTGACCGAAGAGATCGAAGCCGAACTTGCGGCGATGCCCATCGTTGCTCCGAAAGGTGGACTTGCTCCTCGTATTCCGCGTGAAGACGATGAAGCGAGTTCGTCCAAGTCGAAGAAGGGCAAAGACGACAAACCCAAGGCCAAGGCGAAGTCCGACGACAAACCCAAGGCTAAGGCCAACGCGAAAGCCGCAAAAGAGACGACTGGCGCGAAAAAGGTCGAGGCGAAGAAAGCTGCGGCATCAAAACCCCCAGTCAAACGCGCCATGAAGATCATCAAGCGCAAGGCTGGCGAAGGCCGTCCCGCTCGAGCTTCGGACTGAAGAGGATGTTCATCAGGCTGCTGCGCGTAACGAATCGTCGGTCGACAGCTCAGCGTACGATCACGCTGACGCTGCCCTTCCTAGCTTCGTTACGCTCGCGACGCCCGATGACCATCCTCTGAGAGCGCTGTTCAATGAACACCCTCTGAGAGCCCCGTCCACTGTTTGTCCCTACCCATCATTCGCCATGACGAACTCAACTACTTCGTTCGACGTGACCGTCGTCGGTGCTGGTCTCGCGGGTTGCGAGGCTGCGTATCAACTTGCTGAACGCGGCTTTCGCGTGCGGCTGTTCGAGATGAAGCCGGCGAAGCGTACGCCGGCTCAGACGAGCGATTATTTCGCGGAGCTCGTTTGCTCGAACTCGCTGCGTGGAGCTGCGTTGGCGAATGCTGTGGGGCTGTTGAAGGAAGAGTTGCGTCGATGCGGATCCCTCGTGATG
The DNA here is from genome assembly GCA_031415295.1 of Polyangiaceae bacterium. Taxonomy (GTDB): domain Bacteria; phylum Myxococcota_A; class Polyangia; order Polyangiales; family Polyangiaceae; genus Polyangium. The sequence continues at coordinate 6,050 of JANORL010000145.1, forward strand.
CGCATGGCGGATCTTACGGCGGTGCCAGCGGGCGGCGCGTTGGCGGTGGATCGGGAGAGGTTTGGCGAGGCGATGACGCGGGCGATGCATGAGCATCCGCGTATTGTTGTGGAGAGTCGGGAGGTCACGGAGATCCCGGCGGAGCGTCCGGTCATTTTGGCGACGGGTCCGCTCACGTCGGACTCGCTCGCGGCGAGTATTGCGGCGGCGATTGGAGCGCCGCATTTGGCCTATTACGACGCGATTGCTCCGATCGTGGCAGCTGACTCGATCAACCAAGACAAGGTGTGGAAGCAGTCGCGCTGGGGCAAAGGCGCGGGCGAACGGGATCCGGCGCGCAAGCTGATGGCGGAAGATGCGCAGCAGACGGGCGACGAGGCGTACGTGAATTGTCCGTTTGACGAAGCGCAATACAAGGCGTTTGTCGCGGCGCTCGTGGCAGCGGAAAAAATGGAAGCGCGATCGTTTGAGGACGTACGATATTTTGAAGGATGTTTGCCATGTGAAGTCATGGCCGAGCGTGGTGAACGGACGCTCGCGTACGGTCCGATGAAACCGGTGGGGCTCGAGGATCCGCGAACGGGGCGGCGGCCGTATGCGGTGGTGCAGTTACGTCAAGAGGACAAGGCGGCGACCGCGTATAACTTGGTGGGTTTTCAGACGCGCATGAAATATCCCGATCAAGCGCGAGTTTTTAGAATGATTCCGGGGCTCGAGGACGCGGAGTTTTTGCGGTTTGGCTCGGTACATCGAAATACGTTCGTCAATGCGCCCAAGGTATTGGGACTCGGAATGGAAGTGATCGCGACGCCCGGGGTATTTCTTGCGGGACAGGTGGCGGGCGTCGAGGGGTATGTGGAAAGTGCGGCGGGCGGGTTTTTGTGTGCGTTGATGTTGTCGCAACGTTTGGCAGGAAAACCCATTGTGGTACCTCCGCCGACGACCGCATTCGGAGGTCTCTTGACGCATATGGGTCGGGAGCAGCCATCGTATCAGCCGTCGAACATTACCTGGGCGCACATGCCTCCGCTGGAAGATATCAAGCAGCGCAAATTGGTAAAGCGCGCGAAGTATGAGATTATGGCGGCGCGAGCGCTTGCGGATTTGGACGCGTGGCGGGTGGGTGTGGTTTGAGGCGATGGCTATTGCTTACTTCACATGGCGAAGTAAGCGGTGCCCTTCCGTCACACCGAGGACTTCGATAGAAGTGTTGCTGATCTGATATAGGATTCGATAGGCACCTTCGAGCACTTCGCGTGTATCATCTCGACCGATTTCCGGAACGATCCGGCCTGAGCGTGGCATTGACGCCGCTTGCCTCGCTCGTTTTCGAAGTTTTTCTATCCATTGCCGCGCAGCTCGAGGGTTGTCTCGCGTAATGTAATGACTAATTTCTTTGAGGTCTTGGCGCGCTTCGGCGGACCAACGAAGGATCATGGAAGCGGTCCAAATTCCTCGTCGAGTTCACGTCCGAACTCGTCATCGTCTACGACGCGTCCTGCTTTGACATCCTCCTGCCCTCGGAGAACTGCTGCGACGATCCGCTCACGGTAGCGCAAGGCATGAAATTCATCGGGCGTGACGAGCACCATCGCGGGCTCACCCTTCTCCGTCACGACAAGAGCTTGTCCGTTTTCGCGGAGACGGCGGAGTGCGCCTGGGATATCGGCCGTGAAATCTCCCAGGGCCACCGTCTCTTCCGGCTGCTCGAGCCGTTGCGCATGTGTGTACATAGGAAAACAGTCTACACGTGTCGTTGATAAACGCTAGCGTATCGTTGGAACCGAGCTTGGGATCACGTCGTCGTGGACGGCTGTTTGGTTTCGATGGAGGTTGTGGTGCTGGTCATCCACCGCGCTGCATCTTCAAACTCGCAATACGCGTAGCGAGCATCGGGGCCACGTCGTCGGGATCGATTCGCACGTCCAATACGAAGGGGCCATCGGCGTGCAAAGCTTGCTCCAATGCGTTGGCCACGTCGTTTTCTTGAGTGACGATGCGGCCTTGGGCACCTTGGCTTTGCGCGAAGAGGGCGAAATTGGTGCGCGGCATGCGTGTTTCAATGGGCGTGAGTTCCAGCGCTTGCATGCCACGTTCGGTCAAGCCAAACCGGGCGTCGTTCAAAACGATCCATATCGCTTGCGCCTGATAAGCGACCGCCGTGTTGATTTCGTTGTTCATGAGCATTGCTCCGTCACCTGCCAAGACGACCGCCTTCCCATGACGCCCCAAGGCTGCGCCGACGACACCGGTTACGAAATGCCCCATTGCACCAAACGCAGCGCTTGTTCGATATCGTTCAGGTGTCGAGAATCGCAAAGCGTGATTGGCCCAGGCAAACGAATTTCCGGATTCGGACATCAACAGAGCATTGCTGCCGTCGACGAAAACGCGTTGGATTTCTTGCAAGAGAAACGGCGTGCGTACCGAAGGTTCGTAACGGGCCGTAAGATGTTTCAGACGCTGCAGCGAGCAGCCATGTGGGGACTGTCGTTGGGTATCGATGGGCAAATTCGCTAGTAAATCCTCCAAGAATGCGCGACTTTCCGAGCAAATGCCCAAGGTTTTTGCCTGAGGATAAGCCGCTCCAAAAACACAGGCGTCGATATCAACGTGGACAAACCCAGCCGATGGGATCATGACGGGACTCCAGAAAGAACTGACTTCACCGAGTCGCGTGCCGATGACGAGTAAAATTTCGGGCGCAACTTCATTCATGTATCGATGAACGGTTGGATGCGCGCCCGCGCCAGAGACGCCGACGTAATGCGGGTCGTCTTCGGGAAAAATTCCTTTGGCACGAGGCGTAGCAATGACTGCGCAACCTGTGCGGTGGACGAATTCGCGTATTTCTTTGGCCGCCGAACGTGCTCCATGACCAATCCACAATGCAAATCGCCGTCCGGCGAGCAGGGTCATGACGTCGGGAATGGCTTCTTTCGACGCCCGAGGCGCATGTGTGGTGACTGCTGGAATCTCGAAAGGGACATCGGCAGCGTCTTGCAATGAAAGGGGTAACGAGAGGTGTGCGGAGAAGCCTTCGACTTGCTGAAACCCGATTTTGAGTCGTGCGAAAACGACAGGTAATTCGCGAGCGTCAGTGATGATTTTTGCGAATTGAAAGAGAGGTCCGGTTGCAAAAATGTCCGCGGGTATCGTTTCGAGGCCCGTTTCTTGAACGGCGTGTTTGCCGCGCATCGCGGGGGATGTTGCACCGGACAGAAGCAAAATGCGCCCGCCGTCGGCTCGAGCGGCGGCCATTCCGGTGAGTGCGTTGTAAATTCCCGGCCCTGTCGTCACACAAACGACGACGGGTTTGCCCGAAGCGTGGGACGCTTCGTGAGCCGCGAAAGCGGCTCCTCCTTCGTGCCGGAAGTGTCGAATTCGTAAGCCATGACGTTGCAATGCATCGATGAGCGGCGCTATGCCCCCACCAATGATCGTGAACACCTCTTCGATACCGAGTTCACGCAATCCACGGGCAAGGGAAACGGATACGGTTGTGGTGCGCTCGATGGCGTGTCCCCAACCGACGATTTCTTCCGTCACGTCGCTTCTCCTTGCGTATTGACTTCATTTCGTTGCAAGACGTTGTCCGCAATGCCGACGAATGTATCATCGTGTCGGCGGCATTGACAAGGTGCAGGTTTTCGTGGTTCATCAGCATGTTTCCCTTCGTCAACCGCCAAGCCTACGCACCCTGGAGTTTTCTGATGCGCACATCGATCTTGTTTTTCGCTCTGCCCGCCGTAGTCCTTTTGGGTTGCACGTCCGAACCGTTGTCGGGTAATGGAGGTGGAGGAGCTTCGTCCGGCGGTATGGGCGGCGAGAGTGCGTCTGCGTCGTCGAGTGGCACCGCGGGCGCGGGTGGTGGTTTAGGTGGAAGCGGTGGTGGAACGTCGAGTTCGTCGAGTTCATCCAGCTCCAGTACCGGCGGTGGCATGGGCAATGGATTTGCCGGCATCGTTTCTTCTGCGATGTATGCAGAGATGTTTCCGAATCGTAATGCGTTGTATTCGTACGACGCTATCGTGGCGGCCGGGAAAGCGTATCCGGCGTTTTGCAATGAAGGCACGATGGACGACCGCAAGCGGGAAGCGGCTGCATTTCTCGCGAACATCTCGCATGAAACGACGGGCGGCTGGCCCGCGGCGCCAGGTGGACCGCAATCGTGGGGATTGTACTTCACGCAAGAAGTCGGTTGCGAAAACGGTGGTTGCACGGGATATTGCGATCCGAGCAACGTGAAATATCCATGCGCGTCGGGAAAAACGTATCACGGTCGAGGGCCGATTCAATTAAGCTGGAATTACAATTATGGATTTGCGGGCGAAGCAATAGGGTTGCCGCTGCTTACCAATCCGGACCTCGTGACGTCCGATGGCACTGTCGCGTTTAAAACAGGCGTGTGGTTTTGGACGACGCCGCAAGCGCCGAAACCGTCGTGTCACGACGTCATGACGGGCAAATGGACTCCGACGGGCGCGGACATGGCGGCTGGTCGCGTACCGGGGTTTGGCATGACCATCAACATTATCAATGGCGGCTTGGAATGCAGCATGCCGACGAATGCGAAAGTCGAGGATCGCGTAAAGTTCTACCAGCGTTACGCGCAACTCATCGGCGTCGATCCCGGATCGAACTTGTATTGCGACGCGATGGCGCATTACTGAGTTGCACAGTGCGTATTGCGGTCATCCTTGCCCATCAAGAAAGTATCAAGATTTCATCATCGAAGGCATGTTCGGTTTTCTGCACGCTACGATGCGCCCTCTATGGATGCCGAACAAGCGAAGCCACCAGAAACCACCGGCCATGCACCGAATCATCAAGCTCGTCTGCCATTGCTTTTAGGGGCGCTTGGTGTGGTTTTTGGCGACATCGGAACGAGTCCGCTTTACGCAATCAAAGAATGCTTCAGCCCAGAAAGTAGCCATCACGTCGATCCGACACCTGCCAACATTCTTGGAATCTTATCGCTCGTTTTCTGGTCGCTCACCTTGGTGGTGACTGTTAAATATTTGACGTTCATTCTAAAAGCGGACAACCAAGGAGCAGGAGGAATTCTTGCGCTCTTGTCGCTCGTTCCACCGCGAAAAGGTACAGCGGCGAATGCCGGACCGCTCGTGTTACTCGTGCTCTTTGGTGCTGCACTTCTTTATGGTGACGGAGTCATTACTCCAGCTATTTCGGTACTTTCGGCCATGGAGGGGCTCGAAGTGGCGACCGTCGCAATGAAGCCATTCGTCGTTCCTCTCACGGTCGTGGTGCTTTTGGGGCTCTTTCTTGTACAGCGCCGGGGTACGGAAGGAATTGGAAACGTATTTGGTCCCGTTACACTGGTCTGGTTCCTTGTCCTTGCAGCGCTTGGACTGCGGTGGATTCTGATTCACCCGAGTGTTCTTGTGGCGGTGAATCCAAAATATGCATTTTTGTTTTTCGCCGAGCATCGAATGCACGGTTTCTTGCTCTTGGGCGCTGTTGTGCTCTGTATTACGGGCGGAGAAGCCTTGTATGCGGACATGGGGCATTTTGGGCGTGGTCCCATTCGGAAAGTTTGGTACGCCGTCGTGTGGCCCGCGTTGGTGCTCAACTATTTCGGTCAAGGAGCGTGTTTGCTGGAGAACCCCGGTGCTGCGACGAATCCTTTTTATGCGTTGGTTCCGTCGTGGGCGCTTTATCCTACGGTGGCCATTGCGACAGCAGCGACCATTGTCGCGTCGCAAGCGCTTATTTCGGGCGCATTTTCGCTCACGCAGCAGGCCGTGCAGCTTGGGTATTTTCCCCGCGTGACGATTGTCCATACGTCGAAAGATACGGAAGGGCAGATTTACATTCCGGAAATCAACAGAGCCTTGTGCATTGCTTGTATCTGGCTCGTGTTGACATTCAAGACATCCGGTTCCCTTGCGGCGGCTTATGGTATTGCCGTGACGGGTACCATGGGCATTACGACGATCGTGTATTTCGTCGTCGTGACGCAACGTTGGCATTGGCCGTTGTGGAAGGCGCTGCCGCCGGTGGCGCTTTTCCTCGGTATTGATCTGGCATTTTTCGGGGCAAACGCGGCGAAATTCCTGCACGGCGGGTGGGTCCCAATGGCCATGGGCCTCTTGATTTACACGATGATGACGACGTGGAAAACGGGTCGCCGATTGCTCGGTGAATCGTTCAAGTCGAACCTCCTGCCGCTCGATACATTTCTCGCGGACGTCGAGCAAACCGAGCCGCACCGTGTGAAGGGGACAGCGGTATTCATGGCGTCGAATCCCCATGGAACGCCTCCTGTGCTTCTGCACCATTTCAAGCACAACAAGGTGCTCCACGAACAAGTCGTTCTGCTGTCGGTCATGAATGAACGCGTGCCCGAAATACCCGCGGCCGAACGCGTTACCGTCGAAGCTTTGGGGCACGGGTTTTTCCGCGTCCAAGCGCGGTATGGATTCATGCAAACACCAAACGTGCCGAGCGTTCTTTTGGCGTGTCAGCAACAAGGGCTCGCCGTAGAATTGCACGACACGAGCTATTACCTCGGTCGCGAGACGCTTCTGACGACGGGTAGCGCGCCGATGATGAAATGGCGGAAAACATTGTTTTCGTTCATTTCGCGAAATGCACGTCCGGCTACCACCTATTTCGGTTTGCCGCCGGGACGGGTCGTGGAACTGGGAATGCAGATCGACTTGTGAACCGCGACCACGTCTCCTTCATACTTTCATACTTTCGTGACACCCACCTACAAAAACTTGACAGCAAGTTGATACGACGAGCGTTATCATCTGGGTGTGTATTACCGATTCGAGTGTACTCCTGGAGCGCTGATCGTCGTCGTTGCTGTCGCCATGTCGCTGGCACCCGCGGAGGCTCGTGCGGACGCCGTCGTCCCAGCGCCGGCCGCTGCACCGCCGGTGACGTTTGGCGGGTACGCTGAAGCGTTTTACCAGTGGAACTTTGATCAGCCCGCGAACGGAATCACGAATTTTCGTGGTTTCGACAATCGCCACAATAGTTTTACCATTTCTAACGTTGCTCTTGATGCCACTTGGGACGCGTTTGACGTCGTTGGCAAGTTGACGTTGCAAATCGGCCATACTCCAAGCACGTATTATCTTGCGGAGCCTTCTGTGGCTGGAGCGGGCGGGGTGAATGGGACGAATGCGGAGCTCTGGAAATACATCCAGCAAGCGTATGTTGGTTATCGTTTCGATGTTGGGCGTGGTCTGCTTTTCCAAACCGGGATTTTTCTTTCGCCGATTGGGCCCGAGTCGATGGCGGTGCGTGAAAATTGGAATTGGTCGCGGTCGAATCTCTTTTTTGGTTTGCCATTTTATCACACGGGAGTTCGGTTGACGTATCCGATTACGCATGAATGGGCGGTTACGGCTGCGGTCTACAACGGGTGGAATAGCGTCGTCGACAACAACGACGAAAAATCCGTATCGGCACAGATCACGTATACGCGTCCCGACAAACTAGCCATTTCCATGTTGTATTTTGGTGGTGTCGAAAGACCTCGCAGTGCTCCAGAGGGACGCGCTTGGCGACACGTTTTCGATTTGCACGCGACCTGGCAAGCATTACGGTGGCTTGCGTTCATGGGGCACATGAACGGTGGAACCGAGCCTAATCATTTTGGCACGAGTTCCTGGATTGCCGGCGCGGTTTATGCCCGACTTCGGGCTTCACCCAAGCTTTCGTTTGTCGTTCGTGCGGATGCATTTCGTGAACGTGTGCCATCGAATTCCGAGGGGTCGGCAACACCTATTTTCTGGCCGGTGCCGTGGGTCGCTTCGAGTACGGCAACGGTCGATTTTCGGCCGCATGAGCGCACGTCGTTTCGCCTCGAAGCTCGCCATGATCATGCGGCGGGCAAAATGTTTTTTGGCGACACTCTCGAGGGAGATGGACTGGCGACTCCTTTCATTGCCAACCGCAACCTACAAACTACAGTCACGCTCGGCGCGACGACATGGTTTTGAACAATGAACCCCTATTACGCTTGAATTTGGAGCTCGACGAGTTTACGAAAGGCGGACCATCATGAGCATCCTGCGATGAAGAATTCGTCTCTATCGGCGCCCGTCGACAAAGAAGGCAGACCCGATCCCGACGTGTTCCTTCGGCGTGTCAAAGAGTCTGAAGACCAAGACAAACGCGGCCGTTTGCGCATTTTCTTCGGCTTTGCGCCAGGGGTTGGGAAAACCTATCGCATGTTGCAAGTCGCGCGAGATATGGCGTTGGAGCAAAAGCTCGATGTCGTCGTAGGGGTTGTCGAGACGCACCAACGCTCGGAGACGGAAGCTCTGCTCGCGGGCCTCGAGGTGGTGCCTCGGCGTAAGATTGAATATCGAGGTCTTCGGCTTGCGGAGTTCGACCTCGATGCGGCCCTTGCGCGTCGACCCAAAGTGCTGCTCGTGGACGAACTCGCGCATTCGAACGTGCTTGGTGCACGCCACAAGAAGCGTTGGCAAGACGTGCTCGATTTGCTCGATGCCGGCATTGACGTATTTACGACGGTCAATGTGCAGCATATCGAGAGTTTGAACGATATCGTTGCGCAAATTACGCGCGTGAACGTTCGCGAGACCATTCCTGACTCGATGCTCGATCGCGCGAAGGAAATCGAATTGATTGACATATCGCCGGAGGAACTCCTGAGTCGTCTGGAGGAAGGCAAAGTGTATTTGCCGGACCAAGCGCAACGTGTCGCGACTCATTTTTTTCGTCGGGGAAATCTGTTGGCATTACGAGAACTTGCCTTGCGGCGTACCGCGCAACGTGTCGACGACGATGTGCGTGAATATCGTGCGCAACACGGTGTCGTTCGGGCTTGGCCTGCAAGCGAAAGAATTCTTGTTTGTGTGGGTCCGGCTCCGAGTTCCGGACGACTCATTCGAGCGACGCGGCGAATGGCGGCCGGATTGCGCGCCGAATGGATTGCTGCTTATGTCGAATCGACGACGCCTGAAGTAGATACCGAGCGGCTTGAAGCACATTTGCAGCTGGCTGAATCTCTTGGCGGGAGCGTTACTCGACTTACAGGAACCAGCATTGCGGAATCGGTGCTGTGTTATGCGCGCGAGCATAACGTAACTCGGATCATCGTTGGTAAGCCAACTCATTCACGTCTACGCGATCGGCTGCGTGGGTCGCTCGTCGATGAAATTGTTCGCGGCAGTGGCGAAGTAGATGTGCACGTTATCAGTGGAAGTCTTACGGCCGACGAGCAGCCGGAAAAGCCGTCCTTGAAAACTCCGTTCCCTGAGCTGAAGCCTTATGCAATGGCCGTGCTCATCGTTGCCGCGACGACCGGTATTGCAGCTACGGCGCGTGCAGCTTACGCCGTTCCCGATTTGGAAGTATTGTTTTTCGTTGCAGTCATGGTTACCGCGGTTAATTTGGGACGAGCACCGGCAATTTTTGCCGCAGTGGCGTCTGTTGCGTCGTATGATTTCTTTTTTGTTCCACCGTTTCAGACATTCAGTGTTTCCAACGGCCGCTATTTTTTGACATTCGTGATGATGTTCGGAGTTGGCCTGTTTATTAGCGAATTGACCGCCCGTATTCGCAAACAGGAGCGCGACGCGCGGCATCGTGAAGAACGGACGGCTGCGCTGTACGCATTGAGTCGAAACCTTACTACGGCCGACGATGAGCGGAGCATTGCCGCGATCGTGGTGCACCAAGCCGCCGGGGCATTTGGCGTGCCCGTCATGGTTTTACGAAGCGATACCCAAGGCGAGTTGCATACGCTGGCAGCTGATCCGACGTTGAAGATTTTGGACTCCAAAGATCGCGAAGTGGCCCGATGGAGTTGCGAACACGGGCGACCTGCGGGGTTTGGCACGGATACGCTCACCGGGTCGAAACTCTTATGTGCTCCGTTGGTTGTCGGTGGCTCGGTGTTGGGCGTGCTTGCGCTGGTGCCGGCGGCGCCGCTGGGCGCCGAGCAACGGGCGTTCTTGGATGCATATTGCCAGCAATCGGCATTTGCTCTAGAACGTGTTCGTTTGGCGACGGATGCTCGAAATGCAGCATTGCGTGCCAAAACGGAAGAAACACGCAGCGCGTTGTTGTCCGCCGTGTCGCATGACTTGAGGACTCCCCTTGCGTCAATTACGGGTGCGGCGACCGCCTTGCGTGATGATCATGGATTGGCACCCAATACGCGTAACGAACTTGTGGAAAGCATTTGTCACGAAACCGAACGCCTCGAACGGCTCGTGGCAAATTTGCTCGACATGACTCGCTTGGAAGCAGGGCCTATCCGGTTGAAACGCGATTGGATCCCACTCGAAGAAATGGTCGGCTCGGCGCTGACTCGTCTCGAACGTCAGCTTGGTGAACGGGCCATTCAAATCGATTTACCGGAATCGATTCCTTTGTTGTCTGTCGATCCGTTATTGTTCGAACAGATATTCGTTAATTTGTTGGAAAATGCGTCTCGTTATACGCCTCCGGGGTCGCCGCTGGAAATCGCTGCTCGTAAGCTCGATGATGCCATTCTTATCGAAATTCGTGATTCCGGCGGGGGTTTTGCTCCAGGAACGGAAGAGCGAGTCTTCGAGAAGTTTTACCGCGGTGAACATATTGGTGGTGGCGGGGCGGGCCTCGGGTTGCCCATTTGTCGGGCCATCGTGGAAGCGCATGGTGGCAGCATATCCGCGGAGAATCGAGTGAGCGGTGGGGCACTCGTACGCGTTGTTCTTCCGCTCCCAGGGGAATTCCCATCCATTCAATCGGGTCGAGTCAATCTCGAGGAGGTAACCCAATGACCGAGCCGCGCACGCTGGTATTGGTAGTGGAAGACGAGCCGCAAATGCGGCGATTCATTCGAGCGACGTTGACATCGCACGGTTATCGGCTGCTCGAAGCAGGCACAGCGGCCGAAGCATTGACGCTCGTTACCACGCATAATCCTGAACTCGTGTTGCTCGACCTGGGCCTTCCCGATGGAGACGGTCTTGAAATCACTCGGCGCATTCGAGAATGGAGTCGTATGCCGATCATCGTCATTTCGGCACGGGGCAGGGAAGACGACAAGGTCACAACGCTCGATGCCGGGGCAGACGATTATCTCACGAAACCTTTTGGCGTCAATGAATTGCTTGCACGAATGCGAGTAGCGCTGCGACATGCGCAAAGCACGACTTCGACGAACGCCACCCAAGTGATGACGTTTGACAATTTGAAAATTGATCTGTCACGCCGGGAAATCATGATTGGCACGAATCAAGTGCATCTGACGCCGATTGAATACAAATTGCTCGTCTTCTTGGCGCAACATGCCGGTAAAGTGGTCACGCACCAACAAATTCTGAAGGAAGTCTGGGGACCCGTGTATGCCAATCAGGCTCATTACGTACGCGTACACATGGCCGAGTTGCGTAAGAAGATCGAATCCAATCCCGCTCGTCCGAAACTGCTCGTCACTGAACCCGGCGTTGGGTATCGATTGCGGCACCGTGAAATCGAGGATTCGGGATGACGTCGATTGCGTGAATTCGTACTTTTCAACTCGTTTCAATGGGCGTGTCCAAGCGGCTTCCCCATTCTGTCCACGAGCCATCGTAAACCGGCGCCAGAGGCAATCCCGCTCGTAACAGTCCCAAAGTCAAGATACACGCCGTCACGCCCGTTCCGCAACTCGTCACGATAGGCTTGCTTCCATCCACGCCCGCTCGAGCAAAACGCTCGCGTAATGCATTGGCTGGAAGAAATGTTCCGTCGGGGCCAAGCAATTCGGTGTACGGAAGATTGGCCGCGCCTGGAATATGACCGGATCGCACGCCTTTGCGCGGTTCTGGTTGTGTACCGGAAAAACGCCCCTCACCTCGCGCATCCAGAATGATTTCCGCATTGGTCTCGAGGTTCGCCAAGACATCGCCAATACCACGTAATCGTAACGCTCTAAAGGATGCCGTATACGTGGTTTTACTTGGTACAATGGGCTCTCCCGAATCCGCGGCACGACCTTCCTTGCTCCATTTCGGAAAACCGCCATCCAACACGGCGACGTTATCATGTCCGAAAAGCCCCATGAGCCACCAACCGCGAGCTGAAGACGCAATGCCCTTTTGATCGTAAAACACCACACGTGTCGAATTCGTGATTCCAAAACTTCCCATGAATTTCTCGAAACGTCCTACGGACGGCACCATGTGCGGCAGATCGGTATCTTGATCCGCGACCTCGTCGATGTCGAAAAAAAGCGCGCCTGGAATATGTGCCGCCAGAAATTCGGCGCGAGAATTCAGGTTTTCGTTGGGCAAATATTTCGTCGCATCAAAAACGACGAGGTCCGGTTGGCCAATTTCTGCTGCAAGCCATTCCGTACTGACGATCGGGTCCATGGGTGACTCCTACAATGGGCGGCGATGCGCGCACGTCGTAATTCCACAAATCCCCTGCGCTTGCAACGGCTATCCACCGAACATCTGTTGAGGCCGTCTTTACTAGAAAATGAAAGCCACAGTGATCCTACGTTTCTGCCGAAATCATCCGACAAGACACGAACTTTTCTTGATATCCTGGAAAAATGAGCCGACTCGAGACCTTCAAACCACGCAAACGAACGAGACGGAAGATAGGCTTTGGCCTTGCTGCTGCGGCGCTCGTCGCTTTGGGAGCGGCAACTCCGGGATGCGACAAACCCGACGAGAACGCTGCTGCCAAGGCATGTGCTGAAACGCGGCAACTCTTTGCCGAGCAAGTCTGGCCTGTCTTGAACGCCAAATGCACGGGTTGTCATGCACCTGGCGGTTCTGCTGCCACGGGCGACAATCCCAAGTCAAGGGCTGCGGCGTTCGTCCTCGAATGGGACGCATATCCTGACTTTCTCGACGTCAACCTCGACCAAGTCAGTCGAATGGTCAGCGAACAGATCGACGGGGTGCCGAAGTTTCTGCTGAAGCCGATTGGGGGCGACACGCACATCGGTGGCGCCACCATTGCCAAAGACAGCGCCGAATACAAGCTTTTCGAGCAATTGACGAAACAAATTCAAGCAACGGTGGGGACGTGTGGCGGGGTCATCATCGATCCGTTGGCGGGTACGGAAGTCGACGATTGGAAGACGACCTTCCGTCGTACGGCAATCATCATTGGCGGCCGTTTACCGACGGACGGAGAAAAGAGCATTGCCGATGCGGCGGGTTTCGACAAGGCGCTCGATGCTCTCATGAGCGAGCCAGGGTTCATCGATCACGTCAAAGTGACGTGGAATGACGAACTTCTGACGAATGCCGGGGACGAGGTACAGGTCGGGCCGTTTCAATTTCGGCTCGAAGATTTCCCGGCGATGAGCGTTTGGCGTGACGGTCCAGATCCGCAATGCTTTGGCAACCCGAATTATGATCAATGCGCAAACGACTACTACGTGTATTGGGGCACGGTGCGTGATGCGCTGCTCGAAGAACCGTTGGCGCTCATTGCGAACGTCATACAAAAGAACGCACCATTTAGTGAAATCCTCACCGCGGATTACACGATGGTCAATCCTTGGTCGGCCATCGCTTACAACGCAACGGGCGAATTTGCTGCGCCGACCATTGAAAATTTCGGCGAGTGGAAAGAGCTCAAGGTCATCGGGAAGGAGCGCGGCCCGGTGCCACATGCCGGCGTGATTAGTACACCGGCCTTTTTGGGTCGGTGGGTCAGCACCGATACGAACAAGAACCGAGCACGCGCCAGAATGGTTTATAAAGCGTTTTTGGCGACGAACGTCTTGGCCTTGGCACAACGTCCGGTCGATACCAATGCGCTGACGGGTATTGCCAATCCGACGCGTAATGCTCCCGCATGTAACACGTGCCATGCGATCATCGATCCTGTGGCGACGTCGTTCTCGAATTATTCGGACACGGCGAATTTCGATTACGATCCGGAGGTTACGGCGGCCACGATCAAGCACCAAGAAATGCTTCCTCCGGGCTTCGGTACCGAACGAACGGCGGGGCAAGAATCGGCCCTTCTTCCGGCCCTCACCAAAATGGTCACGGCCGACAGTCGTTTTGCCCTTAGCGTGGCGCAAATTGCGTACCAAGGAATCATGGGTCGGGCTGTTTTGCGATACCCCGCAGATACGGCAGACTCGGCATTCAAGGAAAAACTCAACGCTTGGGATGCGCAAGACAGGTTTCTCCATTCGCTGGCGGAAGTCTTCAAGACGTCTGGAGAGAACTACAAAGAAGTCATTCGTGCCATTGTGAAGAGCTCGTTTTTCCGTGCCAAAGGCACGGGGGTCAGCAATGCGCAACTGGCTGGTGAAATCGGTGCGGGTCGACTTCTGTCGCCGGAAATTCTCGACCGAAAAATCGAAGCCGCTGCGGGTATTCCGTGGTCGATTGGTGGTTGGGGAGCAAAACGGGAGCGCGAGCGCGATCTGTTCGAAAAATACATGATTCTCTACGGCGGCATTGATTCTCTCGCCGTCACGTCACGCCTCACGACGGCCAATCCGCTCGTGGCCAATATCTCCGAGCGTATGGGCAATGAAATTGCCTGTCGCACGGTGGGATTTGAATTCACGCAGCCCGCGGATTCGCGCACGCTACTGAAAGGTGTCGAACGAGACACGACGCCCGACAATGGCGAGGCGCAAATTCGTACGACGATTGTGAACATGTTCGAACGCGCGCTTGGTGAAACACATGCGCCCAACGATCCGGAAATCGAAGCCGCATACATCATTTTCCGCGACACATACAAGGAGATTTCGACCAAAGCCGATGCTTGGTATCTACCGTATGAATGCCTCGGCATCTGGAATCGCAAATCGTCGCAGGTGTATCCGTGTGGAACGATGGGGCTGCCGGATTATAATCCAAGCTGCTACTCGTTCGACGAACAACTGTCCGATGCGCAAAAAATCGATCATGACGACAAATATACGATAGGCCCGTGGATGGCCGTCGTTGCGTACATCTTTTCCGATGTCCGCTTCATCTACGAATGAGGAGCCAGCCATGAAACGAAGACAACTCTTGCAACTCGGATCAATGGCTACGCTCTCCATGCTTATGCCGTGGAGAAGCGAAGCTGAAACTGGAAAATATGCCGGGCCTTACGTCATTGCTCTGCACGCAGCCGGCGGTTGGGACACGACGCTGTTTTGCGATGCGCACAAAGCCTCTGACAAGATTCAGCAGAATCTTTATGGGGATCCCGTCACGCAAGGCGCATTAAAAATCGCTCCTGTCGAACTGAAAAACTCCGGCACGACACTCGATACGGTGCCCAATTTCTTCAAAGACCTCGGCAATCGATTCTTGGTCGTAAACGGTATTGATACCCAGACGAACAACCACGATACTGGCGTCAAACACATCTGGAGCGGGAAAACCTTTGAAGAGTTGCCCGGCATTGCCGCTCTGCTTGCCGCAGGTGTCGCGGAAACGCAGCTGTTACCCGTTTCCTACATTAGCTCGGGCGGTTATGACGTGACCGGGGGTCTCGTGCCTCTCACGCGTATTTCGGGTGGCAACAATCTGCTACGCGTTGCACGACCGAACATTACCAATCCGAGCGACGCACAAATGGATTGGCGCCCCTATTTCAGCGATGATACCTATGCGCGCATTTCGGGCGCACGGGCGACTCGCCTCGATGAACTTGCCGCAGCGTCGCAAACGCCCCGCATGGCCCATTCCATCGACACGTTTCGTAAGGCTCGCGAAGGCGCCGCCGGGTTTGCCGCATTGGCCGACCTTCTTCCCTCGAAACTCGTGACGGTCCCCGAGGCATTCCCCAATCTCGGCGGCTATAACGACAATGAACTCGAGCGGTACCTGCAAGCCGTCCAAATGGCGCTTTGCGCATTCAAATCTGGGCAAGCGACAAGCGCGAGTTTGGCGACGTTTGGATTCGACACGCATTCCTTCCACGATTTGGATCAACCACGCCAGCTTGGCCGGTTGCTTCTGACGATTAGGTATTTGATGAGCCTTGCCGATACCATGGGGCTTGCCAACAACCTGTACGTCGTCGTCGGTTCGGATTTCGGACGAACTCCCACCTACAATTCGCAAAATGGCAAAGATCACTGGAATGTGACGAGCATGCTTTTCTCTGGTCCAGGAATTCCCGGAGGCGGCGTCATTGGCGGAACCGACGATGAAATGCGCCCGCTTTCGGTAAGCAAGAGCAATCCGAAACAACTGCTCGGTTACGACGATCCTACGGGCACGCGCATACTACCCGCGCACATTCAGCGCGCATTACGCAAGAAAATTGGTATCAATGCTGCGCTCGACGACAAATTCCACCTCTCCGTGGAAGCTCCTCTCGACGACATGTTGAGCTGACAGGGACCAGCGGGGTTTCACCCCACACCCCACCAGGGGCTGCGCGCCCCGGGACCGCGCCAGGGGGAGGGGCCCCATGACCCAGGCATGGTTCGTCCGCGAAGCGGTCGAACCACAAGGACATGGTGCGTACTTGCGGCAATTGCCTTCCAGTGCGCCTTGCTCCTGTTTGAATCGACCGCATCGCGGTCGATTCAATACCTGGTCCAGGCCCTGCCTGGTCCGGGTCCAGGGGTGGATAACCCCTGGTCGGGTCTGGGTGAAACCCAGCGCGAAACGCATCAATGCATTTTGCCGGCAACGATAGCGAGGCCCAATTGATAGGCCACGGTATCATTCGAGCCTACACCTGTAGGGCCGGCGTGGAGCAGCGGCATGGCCAATGCCAAATTCGGGATGATCGATATCGACGCGGCGGGTTGAGCGACGAATCCTACGGATACTCCAGGGCTCAACGCAAATCCCCATACCTTGGTTTCGACGTCGACGGCATGCGCGAAGTGGAGTGCTCCGCTGAAGACGAGTTCATGACGACCCACGGGAATTCCGACGAGAATTGGCAATTGACCGTATGTATTGATGGCGAAAATGCCCGTCGCCGTGGCTACGAAAGCACCGAGCGAAGGCGCGAATGAAATGGCCGTCGCGTTTGGTTTGCCCTGATCAAGGCGAAACTTGGCCATGATTTCCGGGCGCGTGCTTCCGACACGTGCACCGATTTCAAAACGATCATTGATGGCATATCGACCAACCACAGCGAACGTACCTTCGAGTTTGCTTCCTTCGTCCGAAATGGCGCCAATGCCCGAGCCTTCCACTCCCACGGCGAATCCTTTGGCGGGCATGATGCGTGCAGGTTGAAACGTAGCAAGGTTGCCGCGACAACCGGCGACGTTGAGGATCGTGAACAGGAAAAACGCAAATCGCTTCATGGCAATACGAGCAAGGAATGGAGGTATTGTTCGACGTTCGTGTATCCGTCACCATCTGCATCGAGCGCAGCGTCCATTGCATCATTCGGATCGAGGCCTTGTTGTTTTTCCCAAGCGTCGCTCATCCCATCGTGGTCAGCGTCTGGTAATGCATTGGCCGAATTCATCGTTGGAAAACCCCCCACGTCTTCGGGTTTGTCAATGATGCGGCCCGTACCTTGGCGGACTTCATCAATGACCCGCGTATCCACGACATCCCGTCGCGGTTGATTCGCGCCAACGCCGTCGAGCACCAGCAGACACGCGTCCGCAGCTTTGAAGAGCGGCACGAGCGGAGCGGCGAAACGTTGCATTACGCGATATGTTTCTGGAGCCAGCGATCCATCCCAACCATTGCTCACGATAGCCCATTCACTCGTCGAATCATTCGAGCGATGAGGCGATACGTTTCCTTCGACGAACAATTCGGGACGACCTGATTCCGATAACAATTCCGCAGCATCGACCACATAACGGCCGACATCACCCGTATGGTAAATCGCTTCGCGAATATCTCGATTCGAGGAGGGGCCTGGAAGATAACAATTGGCCGCGAGATTCGTTTGCATGATTCGATTCTGCGGAGAAATCTCCGTGGCAATATCGCGCCAATCGTAAATGACGTTGTTCGAGATATCGTGGCGCCCGCCTCCGGAAAGTAGCGGATTCCGGATTGCGTTGTGGGCCAACAGCGTATGATGCAATGACGCGCAATTCGTGTTGTCGGTGAACAAGAGCCCCGCGCTGTGCGAACCTTTGTCATGTCGAGCTATATCGAGAGCTTCGGAAATAATCGACCACGAAATCGTAAAATCGTGCGCTCCGAACATGCTGCTCAACGTTTCGTCTTCGCCCCAGCTTGCCGACACATGATCGAGCACGATGTTGAACGCATCGTTGTTTGTGCCTGCGTCCTTTCCGAGAATCGCAATGGCGTCGTTGACATCTGGTGCAATGTCGGCAAATGCCCCCGGCCGAACCCGAATATGCTGTACGAGAATGTCGTGCGCAAAAATGACCACGCCTGCACCATTGATTAAAATGCCATCACCTGGTGCGGTTTGTCCGGCCATCGTCAGGAACGGTTCATGAATTTCGAGGTGTGTTTTTAGAGTAATCGTGCCTCCCGTGCGAAACACGATGATTCTGGGTCCCGGAGTCTGTACGGCTTCTCGGAGTGATCCGGGTCCGTCATCCGCGAGCGAAGTGACTTCCAGAATCTTGCCGCCTCGCCCAGCCGTTGTTGTCGTTCCGAATCCAGTGGCTCCCGGAAAAATCGGTAGACCCGTTGGAATCGTACATTCGGGCGCTTCAGGGGATGCGCAGCCAGAGAGAAGGAGTGCGCCAAGGATATATGTTGGCACGATGCCTACGCGAGTACGACGCGTGGAAGATTCATCCGTTCGTGACGTCATCGGTTCAAGCATACAATAAAACGAGCGTGTTCAACGTTTAAATGTTTGGCGCGTGGCACAACTTCGACGCTGCCGCATCTCATCCGCTCGATTCTCGTCGCCTGTGCGCTTCTTACGCGTTTCTTGCGCCCAAAGGCGTGGCAGGGTGTTTGCCAAGACGACCTCGCTACCACGTTTCCAATTTCAGGAAATACCTGACGCGATCTCACCGACAGCACTGACAGACAAGTCGAATGCTTGTGGGTATTGTCTGTCGTCGTCGCGGTTGCGGCGGGCCGCTTTCGACGCAATGGCGCTAGCTCCGGCAGTAGGGGAGTGGCTCGGGCCTGTTGCCAATCGATTCCTGCCCGACGAATTCCTACTCATTGCGGCCTCGAGGCGGAGGGACATTCCGATGTTGAACGTGGAGCAAGCTTTTGCCGAAGTGGCAAGTGTCTATCAAGCATTGACGGGCGAGCCTTTTAAACCAGGCCGCTACGAATCGCCACCTGAAGTCAATCCGCACGAACAAGCGGAGGCGAACTATAGGCAGTTCAAACGACTCATGGAGCAAAAGTCGCAATCAGCGGGTGATCCGCGCAAAGGATCGAACGTTGCGCCGGTGCCACCGCCAATCGATGTGGTGGAATTCGAACGGGAAGTGCGCGTTATTGTAGATTTGCCTGCCGTGACGCGTGAGCAAGTCAATGTGTCCGTGATCGGTGACACGATTACGATTCGTGCGGAACGAACGGCGCATCGTAATGGTACGGGTACCTGTCGCCTCGAGGAACGCACAAAGGGAGCGTTTCTGCGCTCGATTGCGCTTCCACCACGTGCGCGTCGTGACGCCATCGAAGCCCTCTTGCGCGAAGGCGTGTTGACGATATCGATTCCTACGGATGGTTCACCCAACGACAAGGCCGAGATTCCGATCGAGGTCAAGTGAGCGGCGGTGAGCAAAGTCAAACCGCCGATGCGAAGTCGCCCAGCAGAGACTGGTGTGTCTTTGCCAATTCGCGGGGAGGAACTCCCTGCCAAACAAGATTTCCCACGCGATAGCGTTGGAAAGGTAGTACTGCCTCGAAGCAATGAGGTTTCGGGGCATGTTGCGGTCGAAACAACCCTGATACAGGGGGACAATACAATGGATCAGAAGTCGTTCGAAATCAATCGCTTGAACCTGCTCAACGAGTGCCTTTGCCAGACGATTGAAGTCCTTGCGCGTGCGCAACGGATTGGTTCGCCCACGACCGCCATGGGTCTGTCCCATAGCCCGTTCGTGCCGAATGTCTTCGGCGTGCCGACGATGGATCCGCGTGCCGTGCCCGATTATCCCGGATTCTCGCATTCGGGGTATAACTATGGAAACCCCTATCCTTTCGGGTTCAACACGCCCGGCATCGCCGGCTGGCCCGCCGGATACACCGGTTTGCCGCAAACGCATGTCGATCCGTTCCTTCGTGAACGCGTCGGCCTCAATGGCCTCAGCCACACCGGCTTGCCCAATACCTCGTGGAACATCTCGCCGTACACTGCTGAAATCGAGCGCCAACGCCTGCAAGCGTTGTACGCGCGTCAGCAATACGAAGCGATGGCCACCGGTTGGCGCCCCTTCGGCGTCTGATATCCCGTTGCCGAATGCATCGAAGCCCCGATTGTCGTACGACAGTCGGGGCTTGCCCTTTTGCGAATTCGTTAAAACATCAAACCGTCAGGGGATGCAAAAGTCCGTCTTGCCGTCCATACCTGGCATTTTCGTGACGGCATCGAACGTGTCCGCACAGGTCAAACCGGTTGGACACATATCGGGCAAGTTGTGCTGTGCGCCGCACAAAATGCCGCAGAACATACCCGGCTGATTTTGGATTTGGACATTGCATGCACCTTTTCCTGGTCCCGGAAAACCATTGGCCGATGAACACGTCATCATGTCCGCCACGCCGGTACACGGAAGCGTGCACAATCCCTTTGTCGCACCCGCGCCTATCAGGATGCACGAGTAGCCCATTGCGCACGGCATCGGCATTGCTGGGTCGCAAACTTGCCCAAGTTTGTCCGCGGAAAGCGCTGGGCCGCCACTGGAGCTACTACTGCTCGTGCTTCCCGCGCCACCTGCTCCGCCCGTACCACTCGATGACGAAGATGTCGAATTGCTGCCCGATGTCGTAGGGTCTTCGCCTCCTGCGCCACCCTGGCCCGAGGGAGTGCCCGTACCCGAACACGCGACAACGGCGGCGCTCAGAAAAAAGAACGCCAAAAAGCTTGATTTCATGTTTCCTCGATTCTTGCTGCCGGGGCGCACCTTTTGCCCCTGGCGCCGTCTAGCAGACAAATTTCGCGGCGGCTATGTCCTCGACGCTGAAATGCCTTGACCAATCGTGTCGAAGCTACTTGGTTCCAATTCGTTCCAGAACTTCGTCGAACGAGCGGGCAAATATCACCATTTCATTTGCTATTTTGCGCGGAATTCGTTCCGCAAACCCTACATCGTCCCGATTGTCTGCTGGCAATACGATTCGGCACGGCCGGCGTTCGTACGCACCTTCAATTTTTGCGTCCACGTCACCAATTTTGCCAATCGTGAGCACATGGTGCGCATCGCAGATCAACGCCCCAGAAAAAGCCAGGTTTTTGGGTGTCGAAAACCCGAGCATCACACTGGCGAACGCCACCGCTATGGGCAAACCCGCGCTATCTCCCGACGACGGTTCGTCGTCCTTCGTAATGCGCAAAAAATATCGCCGATCGTCCAAGTCCTCGATCACTCGATGCGGATAGCGTGCCAAGACAAACGAGCGCACAGCATGAAAAATCGCCACCGCCCGCATTCGTAAATCCGACGTCACCGACCCCAGTACATCGTTGGCATCGAGTCCCCCACGACCCTTGTTCACCCGGCGGCTGTCGACCCAAAGTTCATGAATAATTCCACGCACTTCACCTCCACGCCGAAACGCAGCTGCAGCCAGTACGACGTGTCGCGGCAACTCCGCTCGTTGCGTCACCATCCGCGCGTGTTTCTCGTGCAAGTTCGCATTCTCCATGTCGCCTCCCGCTGCAACAATCCGCGCCAGCGCCTCCAGCGTAGGTGCATCGTCCGGACAAACCTTGTGCTTCGTTTGCAAGACCCGAATGGCTTCGTTGATTCGCGCCCCGTCTCCCAAGGCACCACGAATGTCCTCGGCCGTGACTGGTCCTCCGTTGCAAAGACGCACGAGCGGCGCAGCCTCGAGTTTGTCGAGGTTGCCCAATGCTTTCTTGCGCATCACGAGCGCTTGTACCGGATCTCCGCGCCGTTCCAATACGTCTGCGAAGTACAACCGATCGATCGGTGTCGTTTGCCCTTGCGCTTCGAGCTGGCCGAAAAGTGATTCCGCACGGGTATCGTCACCCGTCCACACGGCGAGAATGGCGACGCGCCGTTGGTGGTCCGGTCGTTTACAATCGTCATGTCGAGCCGCACGGCGCTGAACTGCTTTTTGATTAAACGGTAAAAGTGACAAACCTTCGGGCGGAATGTAAACATGGCGCAAAGCTCCCACCGTTTCTCGCAACGTGAGCGCGTGCATGCGTCGTTGAAACACATCGAAGTACCGCGCCTCGAAGGCGTCTGCGAGTTGCACATGTCCAAGTTTGCCCACGAGTCTGGCAATGCGCCGTAGCAGCGTCGGCCTTCGAGTCACCACATAGGCATGACGAACGGCGCGTAGTGCGCGTCGAATCCTTTCCACAGTTCCTTCGCGTTCATAAAGCATCGACAAACAAAGCAATCGCTCCACGTCATTTGCCAGACCTGGCTCGTCCGCAAGGCGTTCGAGCGTTGCGATCGCTCCACGAATGTCGTGCGCTTGCTCCAACAAGAAAGCCCGTTCCAAAATCGCCAGCTTGTACAGGCTGCGCGCTTCTGTCCTTGCGCGTTGCGCCACTCGATCAACCACGCGTAATGCTTGTTGTAAGTTCCCGGAAAAACTCAATCGAAATGCGTGTTCCAGATCCGACATGCCAGGAGGCGTCGACGCTGGATCGATGTTGAGCGTTGGTGGTCGAACCATCCCTTGATCCGGGTGTAAACTCGACTCGAAAAGTCGCCCGAGCTCCGCGAGCGCCGAAGGCTCGACGGGACCACGCGGTGCCAACTCCATGTGCAGCCGAATGGCCGCTCCCAATTCACCTCGTTGATGATGAATGGACGCCAGAAGCAAGGAAGCCGCTTCGTCGCCAGCCCCCAAGCTCAGCGCCGCACGAGCTTCCGATTCCGCTTGGTCCGACAAACCAGCGGCGAAACAAAGACTCGCCGTGGCCAAATGATATTCCATTCGACGACGGATGTGGTCGTTTGTCCGGACACCCACTTGCCGGCGTTCTGGATCCATTTCGAGCAAACGCGCCAGCTGACGGACGAGTTCATCGTCGAGCCCCTCGGACGCGAGACCTTCTTCGAGATGGTTCGACGCAGTCTCGGCAGGCGTACGCACGTTGCCTCGAGCTTCGGGAAAGGGCATCCTCTGCGGGCCTACGCCGTATGCATCCGCGGTCGAGATGGCTCCATCATGAGCGACAATGTGTCGGCGCGCGGACGACGCCGCGATTCCAAAGCGCGATCGATCACGGCAAACAACGCGCTTTCGGATGCGCCTTTCGGCACCCAACCAATCTTTAATTCTGCCAAACGTAATTCGAGCGAACGGGCAATCGGTCCACTCGTGACGACCGACGGAACACCCAACGATGCCGCATCGAGGATCACGCGAAACCCTCCTTGAGTATGTCCCGGCAAACACAAGTCGGCAAATACGAATTCAGGGTGCCTCGTGAGCAAAGCTTCCAATGCCGTCGGTACGTCGCTCGCCTCTATCGTTATGGCAGGTGCGAGTTTGTCTACAATGAGCGCGGCCATCAGCCGACGTCGCGTAGGATCTTCATCGGCCACCAGGATTCGCATGGGCGATTCTTTTGTTTGACGACGCGATTTGTCACGTCCTAACCGAAGTTCCGTCGTGTCGCGCATACATCCTCCCCGCCGTGACTCGAATGTCGAGTTGGCCACGACAGGCGGGCGAGGTCCATCAGGCAAGACGGTGAAGGGCCGTGGGGAAACCCCTGATTCGACTACAGACGATTACCGATTACGCAGCTCGTCGAGCCGTCGCTTCGTCCAGGATGGACAAACAACCATCGAGCGAATCGCATTCATTGAGCATTCGTCGTACTGCCGCGGCGCCATGCAATCCGTGCAAATATCCAGCCAAGTGCCGCCGCGTCACGCGTACCCCCGCAGTCTCGCCGCGTTGCTGCGAATTGGTCACGAGGTGCTTTTTACACAATGCAATTCGTTCTTCAGCTGTGGGCGGATCGATTTCCCGACCTTCACGCAAAAGCGCATTACATTCACGAAAAATCCACGGATGTTCAATGGCTCGCCGACCGACCATCACGCCCGCACAACCTGTCTCTTCAAGTGCCCGTTTTGCGTCCTGGGCACTTTTGATGTCCCCATTGACGATCACCGGAATGTTCACCACTTCGCGGGCACGACGTGCCCATTGCCAATCAGCAGCACCCGAATGACCCATGTTCGCCGTCCGGCAATGAATCGTCAACGCCGATACTCCGACATCCGCGAGACGCTTGGCGAGATCCACGATCGGCATTTCCGATTCCGGTCCCCAACCGATACGCGTTTTGATCGTCACCGGCAGTTTGACCCGCTTCACGACCATGTCCGCCATCGCCACCATCGCGGTGGGATTACGTAACCACCCCGCTCCCGCGCCACGTCCGGAAATCTTGGGCACCCAACAGCCGCAATTGATGTCCAAATACGCTGGATTTACTTCTTCCGCGACTTCCGCAGCCTCCGCCAAACGGTCCGGATCCGACCCGTAGATCTGAATCGCCGTTGGTGAATCGTCGGCCGTCATCGTCAACTTGCGTTTGGCATTGCGACATCCGCGCAACAAGCCTTCCACATTGACAAACTCGGTCACGCAGAGTTCCGCGCCAAGTTCGCGACACAAAGCGCGAAAAATCGCGTCCGTCACGTCCTCCATGGGCGCGAGGATCACGGGCCTTGAAGCAAAAATTTCCTGAAAACGTTGATGTTTGGCAGACACGTCGGGGCCTCGAAAACGCCGCACGTTAGAGCACGGAGACCGTCGTTGTGCCAGCACATCGCGTCGTTTTTGCTCGTACACTCGCGACCATGATGCACCCGCGATCTCTCGTCCTCTGTGCCGCGGCGCTTCTCGCTGCTGCCTGCGGAGGTTCTGCGTACCCCGAACCTTCTGCACCCTCGCTCTTGTCCAGCTCGTCCTACAGCGGATCGTCTTCGTATTCCGCTCCCAGCTCGCCCTCCATCCCTCGGCACGACACGCATGGGGATCTCGTCGTTCGCCCCGACCTCGTGTGCGTCCCGTTCGTTTTGCGACTCGATGGCCCTGATATGAAAACCATCCTCGCCACGCTCGAAAAAGCCTCGCAAGCCATACAAGAACGCTTCACGGCCGTAACGAATGGTCAATCCACGACGATCATGCTCGGGGTCAACATCTTGCCCGTCAATACGGGCAAAGCGAAAAGCGACGAACCGGCGTCGTTTGTCGTGACCGTCGATGGCAGCGTCGAAGTTCCGCTCGTTGCCGATGCGAACTATTGGGCGCGTGCGCGGCTTTTGTCGTCCCTCGTCCAAGTATCGAACAACGACAAACCGCTCGTGCCCCCTGCCGCCGAAGATCAACCGCAGCTCTCTGCTGCCTTCGGGGCGCCCGAAGTGAAAGTGCGCAAACCCGAAACTTATCGTCCGGAACTCGTGAAGCAATGGGTGGAACGTATGCGGGCTTTTGCGAAAGCTGCCGAATCGGACAAAGCGCCGCTCAACCTCGTCAACTGCGATCCTCCGCAAGCCATTTCGCAAACACACATCTCCATCGAGCAAGTCGGGCTCACGCTGCCTGCACAATGTCGCATCGACGTTGCGCGCTCGGCTCCTTGAACCAATCCCGACGCGGTTGCCACGCTTGGCACACTTTGGCCGCAACCAAAATCATCGAATCCGCTGGGCAATGCACGGCATCGCTTTTGCTCACTTGCGCGCAAGATATCCTTCTGTCGAACTCTCGAAAGGACACTGCCATGCGACTTCGTTTCCTTCTTCCCGCGCTTATTGCCGCCTCTTCGTCCCTGTTTGGAATGACGCACGATGCCGATGCTTGTGGAGCGTGCATCCCGCCTCCTTCGGAAAACACCGTCGTCACTGGGCATCGCATGGCGCTTTCCATTTCGCCCAAGCAGACGGTTCTATGGGACCAAATTGAATACTCCGGCGCTCCCGAAAGTTTTGCTTGGGTTTTGCCAGTCAAACCAGGGGCTATCGTGCAGCTCTCGAACGATGCTTGGTTCGACACACTCGATGCCGCCACCAACACGCAGATCTTTCAGCCGCAGATCCAGTGCGCCGACGGAAGCAGCGGTTCTGGTTTTGGTTGTGGATCCATGAGTGATTCAGCGGGTCGTGCGCTCGATGGCGCTGAAGGTACCGGTGGGGGCAATGGCCCTGCAGTCACGGTCGTTTCTCGAGGAACGGTCGGTCCTTACCTCATGGTCACGCTCAGCACGGACACCCCTGGAGCGCTCAATATGTGGCTCACGGACAACGGTTTTGCGCTCGATCCTTCGACGCAACCCGTAGTCGACGCCTACGTCGCAGAAAAATTCGACTTCATCGCATTGAAGCTCATCCCAGGAAAAGACGTGCAAGCCATGAAGCCCGTACGTGTCGTTCAGGCGGGATCGAGCCCCACGTTGCCATTGCGCATGGTGGCGATCGGCACCGGAGCGAACGTCGCTCTTACCTTGTTCCTCATCGGTGAAGGTCGTTGGGAATCAGCGAATTTTGAAAATGCCGTAGCTCCGACAAACCTTGTCGCGTGGGACTTCAAAGACAGCTCGTCGAACTACACCGAGCTTCGGCAGAAGCTACTCGCGCAAAACAATGGTGCCATGTGGATGACCACCTTTGCGTTTCAAGGCGGATTGCTCGGGCAACTCAACGGGCTTCCTGGTTTCGGCATCCGCACGTACGGAGCGCCCGGAGCGTCCATCATCGCCGACTCGATCGCTTCGGCTTACGTGAACCAAGGCCTCAGCAACGGTCAAATGGCTGGCGACGAGTGTCTTCAATTTATTGCGCAAATTGCCAGTGATAGTCGGATGGTTTCGAACCCCTGTCCCCTCGACAAACCCTTCAGTGACCCTTCTTGTGGCTCTGTCGCGGCAGGTGAGATCGACGCACGATCGCTCGTGTGCGGCATCTCGAACACCGAGCCACTCGATGATCTCGCCGTTGCGCTGAATGGTTTGCACCCCAAAGATGTGTGGCTCACGCGTATCGAGGCGGATCTTCCACGATCTGCGCTGGGAAATGATTTGATTCTCCAAGCCGCAAAGGATCAGAAGACTGTCGACAACTTGAAAGTCGCCGGCATCGCGAAAAACACGCAAGTCATCTGTGGTACGGAAGGCTCGATCGTGCCGATCGGAACGAAGCCCAATCCCCAAGGCCCGCGTGGACGAGAAAACCTTGTGGTGCTCGTAGGTTTGGGCATGCTCTCTCTTGCCGCGCTCGCCCGCCGTCGACGCTTCGTCACGGTTTGACGCATGTGATCACGCGCGTTCATCGAGCATGAACGAGTGAATTGTGGTAGTCGCACACCATGGCGACACCAGTCCGTCCCTTCTCGAGTCCTCCATCAGGAAGCTTCATTCGGCGTATTGCGATTGCTGCAGTTGCGCTGATCTTTACGGCGATTGTCCTCTCGTCGTGTTTGATTCGTGTCGACGCAGGACACGTCGGCATTCGCGTCAAACTCGCGGGTAGTTCACGCGGCGTTGATGACATTCCAGTCGTGACTGGCTGGGTTTTTTACAACCCGCTCACGGAACAGCTCATCCTGTTTCCCATCAGCGTGCAGAACATCGTCTGGACGAAGGATCCTCACGAAGGCAGTCCGAAAGACGACTCGATCACGTTCTCTTCCCTAGAAGGCGTGAACATCAACGCGGACATTGGTTTGTCGTTCCATATCGAGCCGTCGCTGGCGCCGCATCTTTACTTGCGTTTCCGCAAGTCGGATTTGCTCGAGCTGTCCAACGGCTACGTGCGCAACACGATGCGTGAAAGTTTCAACATGGTTGCGTCGGCGATGCCCGTGCAAGAGATCTACGGATCGGGCAAGTCGAAGCTGGTGCGCGATGTACAGAAACGCATGGCCGATCAACTTTCCAAGGATGGGTTTGTCATTGACCAACTCACGATCAACGGAGCGCTGCGTTTGCCCGAGAACGTCGCGAGTGCCATCAACCGCGCGATGGAAGCGACGCAGAATTCGATCCAGGCCGAAAACCGAGTTCGTCAGGTAAAAGCGGAAGCGGAGCAAGCGATCACGCAAGCCGAAGGACAAGCGTCCGCGGCACGTCTGAAGGCCAGAGGCGACGCCGACTCCAAACTGATCGTGGCCAAAGCCGAAGCGCGGGCCAACATGATCCTCAAGCATTCGATGACGCCGACCGTTCTTCAGTACCGCGCTCTGGAGCGATGGAATGGCCGTTTGCCCGTGATGAACGGCGGTGGTGCGTTGCCGATGCTCACGTTTGACGTGGACAAACTCGGCAAAGGCAGCGACGAAGACGAAAAGAAATTGCTCGAGCTTCTCGGTCAAGAAGACGCCAACGACAAACGCGAAGCGGACGCTAAGAAGGCTGACGACAAAGCGGTGAAGGACGCAAAAGATGCAGCCCAGAAGGATGCACGAGACGCAGCCCAGAAGGATGCGAAATTGCCCGAGCCCCCCGCCGCGCCGAAGCCGTGAGGTGGTGACGAACGAGCTTCGCCCTGTGCTACCTTGGGTCCTATGGCGCTCAAAGAACGAATTATGAATGAAGTGCTCGAGCTTCCAGCCGAAGCGCGGCGCGAGATCGCGGATGCGTTGCTTGCGTCGCTTGCGCCTGATGACAACCGCTCGGAACACGAGTGGCGTGCGGAGCTCGAGCGCCGTGCGCGTAGCGCAATCGCAGGCGAACCTGGGATTTCGTGGACAGACGCTCGGGCGGGGTTGGAACGTCGCTTTGGTTCGTTTTGAAAAACCTTACGTTCGATCGTCACGCGCTCGCCGAGCTTTCTGATGCTGCGGATTGGTATGAGCAGCAACGGCCAGGATTGGCCGTCGAGTTTCTCCACGAAGCGGACGTGGTTTTCACCCACGCACAGGAACGCCCGCTCCTCTTCCCTAGGCTCACGCTTTGTCCCGACTTGGATCTTCGTCGAGCGTTGTTGAAGCGGTTCCCGTTTGCAGTGGTTTTCGTACCGCTAGACGATGAAGTTCGCGTCTTAGCCGTTGCCCACAGCAAGCGGCGCGAAGACTATTGGCTAGGGCGTGTCAAGGGTTTGTCCAGCGACTGAAGCCAGCTAACGTCAGAGCCTCTGCTCGACCCGCGTTCGCCGGTTGAGCTCCTCGAGCCACTTGCGCTTGGCCTTCTCCAAAATCTCTGTCTGAAGACGCTGCACCATCTCGTCTTTGTGCGCTTCGAAGTCCTTGTATTGCGATGGCCTGCGCGTTTGCAGCTTCAGAATCACGACACCTCGATCCACCACGATCGGATCGGAGACTTCGCCCGGTTCGAGCGTCATCGCGACGTTCTCGAATTCGGGCGCAAGCACCGGCAACTGACCAGCTCGCGCAGCAGCAGACCCTTGCGGCGTACGAATGCCAAGGTCACCGCCGGAATCGCGCGTAGCCGTTTCATCCGAATACGTTTGGGCGAGCATCGCGAAGTCGTTGCCTTTACGCGCAAGTTCCACAATCTGCGCCGCTTGTTTCTTACGATCCTCGAGCACCGCGGCGCTCGCACCCGGTACGATCTGAAGCACGATCCACGACGGGTGATACTCACGCTGTTTCCGCTCTTCACGAAGCGTACGATCGAACATCGTGCGCACGTCGTCGTCGGTGATCCGCACACGTCCGCGGACGCGTAATTGCAGCATTTTTCCTTCGAGGATCTGGCGTCGAAGTTCGTCGCGGTAGTCCTGTTCGGGCATGCCAGACCGCGCTTTCGCTGCACGCAAGAGGTCCGGGACACTCATCCCTTGATTCGCGGCGACGTTGCGCAAAGCGTTGTCGATCTCTTCGTTTGTCACGGACACACCCGCGCGAACGGCGGCTTGTGCTTCGAGTTTTTCGTCGATCATCTTCGCGAGCATGTCCTTGAAGATTTCCGACTCGGCAGCGGCTTGTTCGGCCCCTGGCCTCACGCGTTGCTGCACTTGGAGCAGGAACGGTTTGGCGCGGGAACGCAGTTCCGACAGCAGAATCGGGTCATCTCCGATGACTGCGACGATACGTTCCACGACGATCGCTTCGGCGGGACGCGGACAAGACGCAACGGCGGCGACCAGACCGAGCGCCATGAGGTAAGAGCGTGCACGCATTCGCGCGCTCACGTAGCACAAATCGAAGTCACCGACGAGGTTTTTGGTGCTTCAACAATTTGGACATTCGCATTGCAGGGTCGTCGATGACGCCGGATCGATGCAGAGTCCGTACGGGTTGATGCACGTGGTGGCTCCGAGGCAATTGCAGTCGATCTGCCCGTTACACGCCGCAGGAATGTCCACGCAATGCCGCTCGACGACAAACGCGACATTTTCGATGCACGCATGGTCTGCCGCGCATTGGGCACACTGACCGACTTCTTGGCATTCGATGGGATTGATGCACCCTCCCCAGCAACCGTTCACGACGATTGGAGTTTGCCCAGACGGGCACAAGGGCGGTAGTGAATCGCATAGGGCATGAGCTTGATTGCAATCGGCGTTCGCAACGCACCGACCAGCACGGCACACGGCCATTGCCTGTGACAAACCTATTGAATCGCATGTAGGGGCGAAGCAGTTCATCAACGGGCATTCGGGAGCGGGCATATTTGCGGGGTAGCCACCACACGTGCAGCAATCATTGACCAACGCGCAATCGGCATCTTCCACGCATTCGGGAGGCGGAGACGTTGTCATTCCACCGGCGCCTTCTCCGCCCACTCCGCCCATTCCACCGACACCACTCGAATTGCCACTTCCGCCCATTCCGGTGGAAGTCGACGACGAGGAACTGGACGATGATGTCGACGAGCCTGTCGATCCGGAGCTGACTTCCGGCCCGCATCCGGCGAAGACGGTAAAGGAGACAAGTGCCAAGTAAGCAAAGCGCATGATGTTTTTCCTTCGTTCAAGCAGTTTCGCGAATCATGGACCTTATCGCATCCGTGACCGCTTCTTCGGAAGAATACCTGTTTGCCCACCCGCGTGTACGAATTTTTGACGTATTGAGTCGATACACCGGAACGTCGCCCTTCCACCCTCGAGGTCCTCCCGTGTAGTCGTACGTAACGTTCGACAAACTCAATTCGCGCACCACGATATCCGCAATTTCGCGCACCGTGATGTGGTCCGTCGTGCCCACATTAAAATATTCGTACGCACCATTGCGTTCGCGTTCCAGCAAATCGAAAGCATCGAGCACGTCAACCACGTGGATGTACGGTTTGCTTTGCGAACCATCGCCCAAAATGAGTAACCTTTGAGGATTCGCGCGGAGTTTGCGGACGAAATCGTATCCCACGCCGTGGGTTTGTCGAGGTCCCACCACGTTGGCAAAACGAAAGACAGTACCCTCGAAATCGAACATGAAACAATACGCGCTGATGAGTGCTTCGGCGGCGAGTTTTCCCGCGCCATAGGTCGAAACGGGGATCATCGTCGGCCAGTCTTCAGGAATGGGCGTCGGGGGAATTTCGCCATAAACACCGCTTCCCGACGTAAAACGAATACGTCGCACGCCTGTTTTGCGCATTGCTTCGAGCACATTGCGGCAGAGCATCGTACCATTGTCGAAATCGATATCCGGATTCACGACAGCTTGGGCGATGTCCGCATTCGATGCAAAATGGTACACGACATCATGGCCTGCAATGGACCGAGTCAGCAATTCCGGTTCGCGAATGTCGCCTCGAATCACCGTAAGGCGCGGATTGTCGCGCACATTTTCGAGGTGTTTGTCTGTACCGGTGAGAAAATTGTCGAACACCGTGATGGTTGCGTCGGTTTTTTCGAGCAGTCGTTGGGTGAGGTGCGACCCGATGAAACCAGCGCCGCCGGTGATGAAGAATCGCGTAGGCATTGTTCTGTTCCTGGTTTTTCCTGGCTCGATTAGAGCAACGTCGTCCCAAAATAATCGAAATCGTAGTGTAGTTCCAACAGCCCTGCGGCTTCCATGGCGCGGCGAACTGGAGTGGGATCAGCCGCGTAAAACATCAAAAATCCGCCTCCTCCTGCTCCAATGAGTTTTCCGCCAATAGCACCGTGGGCTCGTCCAATGTCATACCACCGATCGATGTCCGAATTGGTCATCTTGGACGAACGTTTTTTCTTCCATTGCCAGTGTTCGTCGAGCATCCGGCCGTACGCATCGAGGTCGCCGATTTCGAGCGCTCGTTTTGATTCAATGCCGATGCTTTTGATGAAATGCAGGTTGTCGGTCATGTCTTTGCTTTGCGCGCGGCTCTGGTCGTCCTGTTCTTTCAAAATGGACGATGCTTCCCGCGTAATGCCCGTACAAAAGAGCAACAACCGTTGCGTGAACCGCACGAGCAGCGGTTCATCCACGGCAAGCGGTGTGACGACGACCGAATCATCGGGGCGAAATTCGTAACAATTCACGCCACCGAATGCCGCAGCATATTGATCCTGCTTGCCTACAGGTTCGCGCAGGATATCAATCTCGATAAACGACGCCATTTCGGCAACTTCACGTTGCGACAAAGTTTTGCGTGAAAACCGCGCCAACGCTTTCAGCAATGAGACGCCAAAGCTCCCGGACGAACCCAATCCCGTACCTGCCGGAATGTCGGCCATCGTCGTGATTTCGAGCTGCGGTTCATGGATTTCGAGCAAATTCAACGCTTCGCGAATGATCGGATGCTTGATTTCGGCGTTCGTCGCGACCTGTTCAATTTTCGAATACCGCACCAAAATGCGTTTTTCGAACGTGCGATGCACCGATACATACACGTGTTTGTTGATGGCTCCAGCGATGAGAAATCCGCCGTGCTGTCGGTAATACGACGGCAAATCCGTCCCGCCGCCACCCAAGCTGATTCGTAATGGACTACGTACAATGATCATGGCTTGTCCATATCGGTCGTTGAATGATGTTCATCATGGTCCAAGACGTCCACTTGTCCTGCCAACCGACAAACACCCCGAACCTTTCGAGCTCTTGCCTATCGTTCGCGGCGCGAGCTTAGCACGGCCAACCAAAAAGCACGAAAAAACGTCGCGTTGACTCCTGGGGTTCGTCATTCGTGAACTCCACGCACCCTCGTCGCCTTCTTTCGCCCGTAACCATCCAATCGCAGAACCTACATGCCGTTTCGTAAGCCGCATTCGTTTCTCGACGTATATGTGACCGCGTTAACTCTGCAACGCATTTGCGGCGCACATCGAATTCGTGCCAGGAAAACCTTCCATTTCTCCGCGAAGTCAGCTAAGTTGCCACCCCGAGGCGGACCGAGGGCGTTTCCATCGCTTGCGCCCGCCTTCGATTGACCAAGGTTTTCTGCGCCGAACAGCCCGCAGCCCACAACACGAAAACGCGATGAACAACTCCACGTCGACCATTTTCTGGACCCACACGGACGAGGCTCCTGCACTTGCTTCGCTCTCCCTTCTCCCCATCGTCAAGGCATTCCTGAAAAACACCGGCGTTGCCGTCGAGAGTCGCGATATCTCGCTCTCCGGCCGCATCATCGCGGCGTTTGCCGAAAACCTCACCGAAGCGTTACGCGTTCCGGACGAGCTTACGATGCTCGGCGAACTCACCCACAAACTCGAAGCCAACATCATCAAGCTGCCGAACATTTCCGCATCCATTCCGCAGCTCAAAGAGGCCATCGCGGAATTGCAGGCGCAAGGCTACAACGTCCCCAATTTTCCGGAAGTGCCCAAAGACGACGCCGAAAAAGCCATTGCTGCGAAATACGCCAAAGTGCTCGGAAGCGCTGTCAACCCCGTTCTGCGCGAAGGGAACTCGGACCGCCGTTCTCCCCTGTCCGTCAAAGAGTTTACCCGCAAGAATCCCCATAAACTAGGTGCGTGGTCGAATTCTTGCAAATCGCACATCGCCCACATGTCCGGCGGCGATTTCTACGGGAGCGAAACCTCCACGCTCATCACCAAAGCAACCGAGGTTCGTTTCGAGTTTGTCGCGGCGGATGGTACGACAACTGTACTCAAGAAAAAACTCGCCTTGCAAGAAGGCGAAATTCTCGACTCATCGGTCCTGCACGTCGAACCGTTACGCGCCTATTATGCCGAACAAATCGACGATGCGAAAAAGAATGGTCTCCTGCTCTCGCTGCACCTCAAGGCGACCATGATGAAGGTTTCCGATCCCATCATGTTCGGTCACCTCGTCACCGTCTATTTCAAAGACGTTTTCGACAAACACGCGGCCACATTCAAGGAACTTGGCGTCAACCCCAACAATGGTTTGGGTGACGTTTACGCCAAGATTCAATCGCTTCCCGCAGACAAGAAAGCGGAAATCGAAGCGGATATCAAGGCCACCTATACGTTTCAGCCCCCGCTCGCGATGGTCGATTCCGATCGCGGTATCACGAACCTGCACGCACCAAATGACGTCATCGTTGATGCGTCGATGCCGGTCATCGTCCGTGATTCCGGCAAAATGTGGGGCCCCGATGGCAAACTCCACGACACCAAAGCGCTCATTCCGGATCGTTGTTACGCCGGCATTTATAACGTGATTCTCGACGATTGTCGCGAACGCGGAGCCCTCGATCCCAAAACCATGGGCAGCGTTCCCAACGTCGGACTCATGGCGCAAAAAGCCGAAGAATACGGCTCGCATGACAAGACGTTCATAACGTCCAGCTCAGGCTCGATCCGCGTGGTCGACGAAGCAACGGGCGCCGTACTTGCCGACCAAAAGGTCGACAATGGCGATATCTTCCGCTCCTGCCAAACCAAAGACATTGCCATTCGTGATTGGGTCAAATTAGCCGTTCGTCGTGGCAAAGCCACTGGCGCGCACGTCGTCTTTTGGCTCGACAGAAACCGCGCCCACGATGCGCAAGTCATTGCCAAAGTCGAGACGTACCTGAAAGACCTCGATACGAGCGGCCTTGAAATTCGCATTCTGTCGCCCGTCGATGCCATGAAGTATTCGCTCGAACGCATTCGCAAAGGTCAAGACACCATTTCGGTGACTGGCAACGTGTTGCGCGATTACTTGACCGATCTGTTCCCGATTCTCGAAATCGGCACGTCCGCAAAGATGCTTTCGGTCGTCCCGCTGCTCGCTGGCGGAGGGCTCTTCGAAACGGGCGCTGGTGGATCCGCTCCGAAACACGTCCAGCAATTCCAAAAAGAAGGTTACCTGCGTTGGGATTCGCTTGGCGAATTCTCGGCACTTGGTGCATCGCTCGAACACGTGGCGCTCACGTTCAAAAACGAACGCGCTGCTATCATGGGCGAAACGCTCGACACGGCCATTGGCAAGTTCCTTGACAACAACAAGTCGCCCGCCCGCAAAGTGGGCGAAATCGACAATCGAGGCAGCCACTTCTACTTGGCGCT
>JANORL010000146.1:0-4346 GCA_031415295.1 Polyangiaceae bacterium
CGGAGGAATAGGCATCTCACCCGACGACGAACCCGACGACGAACTCGACGAACCGTTAGGCGTCGATTCACCACAACCAACGCAAAGGAGAGCAACAAGCAAGGAGGAGAAAACGCGCGGCAACATGCGATCAATCATAACTGAACGTCTCTTCGAGATGAAGTGGTGTCATCGCAACGCTTTTGGATAACTTTTGAGGACAAATGAATTTCCGTGGTCTTCGCGACGCAACGCGAGGGCCATCGCGACACCACGTTCAAGGGTGCTGCAAGGTCGCAACGCCGCGATTTCTTCGGCATGAGTCACAAGTCGTCGAGCAACTTGTGGCCCAACGCCGGCCAGAAGCGTTTCGGCCCCGAGCAATCGCACAGCGTTCGCTGCGCGGACGAGCCCCACCGCAACATTATCGTCGACCACAGGAACACCCGTGATGTCCAGGATCACGACGCGAGCTTGATGCGTCACGACGCCATCGAGCAGCGTGGTCATGATGCGGTCGGCACGCCGCGAATCGATACGCCCCACGAGCGGCATCACGAGAACACCCTTGGCCACAGGCAACAGCGGCGTTTCGAGTTCCAAGATGAGCTGCTCATGGCCTTCGATGACCGCGTCTTGAAGAAATCGACGGTCCTCTTCACCGCGAATCTCATCCGTTCGATCACGAACGATGCACCCGAGACTCGTCGGTCGCCCCCGTTCGTTCGTAATGACAAACACGACGAGGTGGGCGACGAGAATCAGTCCCCCTGGGCGGACGAGTTCGAGATCGCCCCGAAAACTTCCACGTGAACGAAGCTTCTGATCGATTGCCGCGTAGTCCCCTTGGCGCACGAAAAATTGCGCCACGTTGTCGCCGACGAGGGTTTTCTTGTCCACGAGTGCACCAAATGCGGCATTCGCATAACCGATGACTCCATGGATATCGAGCAGCGCAATGGCGTCTGGCGCGCGGTCCGCAAGCGCCTTCCATTGGCGGAGTTCGTCCATTTTCGTTTCGACGGCAAAAACCAATCGATCGCGCTCTTCTTCCGCGAGTACGCGTTGGGTCACGTCACGTATAGCGAGCACCACGTTTCCTCTTGTGCGAGTAAAAAAAGCTTCCTCGTATCGCGTCGCGTCGCTCGCTCGATAAACATCGAATCGTTGTTCGCCCGTCGTCGCCACCTCCTGAATGAATGCAGCGTGACGCTTGGCTATTTCGGGCGGGAACACATCGGCCACGAGTTTTCCGACATATTCGGACATCGGCCGCGAAAGCAGTACCGTTTGCGAAGGCTTGCAATCGACGATCAATCCGTCGGCGTTCAGCAAAAAAATCAGATCCGGAACGGCCTCGAGCATCGCTCGGTTGCGCGTCTCCACCGAGCGTATGGACACCACGGGCAACGACGCAGGCTCCAATTCGTCACGCGCCCGTAAAAACTGCACTCGTTCCGTTTCGAGTTCGTCAATCCGAACCTCTAGAGCATGGACGTGCGCGCGCAATCGTTCGACTTCATCTAACTCTTCCTCTTCCATCGTGAAGTTCGCGTCCTTCGTCGCTCGCACCCTGAGTGCTCCGCAAGAGATTGTCGCACGACAAGCTTTCCCGCGTCGACGTTATGGAAAAGCGATTCACGCCACGAAGTCACTCGATGCAAACGCGCGAGCGTCGTTCATGCGAGAACGCGAAAATCCTCTTCGCCCCAACCCGCAGCGAGTTCCAAAAGTTCGCTATCTTCGAGTTCCGCGAGCGCTGCCAATTCTTCATCGGTGAGCGATCCGATTTCTTCCGCGCTCATCGCGGCAACTTCTTCGATGTCACAATCGTCGAGTCCGGCCATTTCGAACTCGCACTGCGAGAGCAATCCGTCGATTTCTGCTTCGGACAAACCATTGTCTTGCTCAACATCGTCGAACAATGGTTCCGTGACAAACGAAACGTCCGAAGCTCGGCGCGAAAGCTTCTCACCCGATCGTCCGGCCAGCTCGAGAGCCCCCGACGTCGATCCCGAAATACGAAAAATGGGGGTTCGATCCGATTTCATCGCTGCGCGTTGCTCAAAGGTACCGACGAACGAAGGTCCAACCGGTTCGCACACGACAATCGCCACGCGACGGACGCCTGGACGAGCCCGTAGATCATCGAGCGCTGCGCCAATCGCCATTTCCATGTCCGCATCCTCTTGATCGAAAAGAAACGTCACCGGTTCGGTGCCGCGGATGAAAATGGCTGAATAGAGCCATGCAGCCGTTCGAGCGCACGAACGATGTGCACAAAGCAGAATGCGCGTGCCGTCGTCAATGCGCACATACGTATCCAAAAAAGCGTCGATTCCTTGCATGACTCATTCCGAAATAGGTGCGTTGTTTACGGTTTCTTCAGCAAAGGACAGAGGTATTCACCCGCGCCGATCGCGCGTCCGCCTCCCTTTGCTCCCTCCGGCCGCCTCGATGCGCACCGGATGATCATCAATTAAGTCACGACACCGAAATGCGCAATAAAAAGAACCCTATGATCGGACATTATTCGACCCATGTTCTAGATCGCCAAATTTTGAGTTAGAACTATAAAATCGTCTGCATTTGAAGCCTATCTCGAGCATCAAGCACAATCGTAAACACTATGACAATATATGTCCGCTCATTGGTTGGCGGATGTTGTCCAACCCATTTCGCCACATTCAATCCACATCGGACATTGTTCGACCGGTGTCTATGTAAGTAAAAGTGGTCCACGGATCTCCGACCGCAGATCTATCTGCTCCTTGGAATCGACTCGCTCGCTCCGTCGTCTCTACGTTGTCCCATGCGCCTTGCTCTCCGCTCCTTACTCAGCGCTTCGTTCGCAACACTACTCGCCGTCGGCTCGACTGGCTGCGATTCCACGGCGACTGCGGCGGTCACGCCATCTGTCGCAACGTCTCCATCGTCTCCATCGTCGGCACAAACGGCCGTGTTGCCCGACGAAGGAGCTACCTGCCGCACTCGTGTGGCCGCCGTACTCAATTCTCCAAAAGCTCCAGGTGCTCCGGCATTCGACGCCGCGCGTATCGAAATTCTGGGCCGTGTTCGCGGTGAGCCGGCGTATTTCATTCGCGAACCTGCCGCCACACCTGAATCCTCACTCGAACCTCGGTTGGTCGCTTCGGCCAAAACCTTTGCGATGCAGCGACCGGGAGGTCGAGTCGTCAATTTGCTCAAACGCTACAAACACGAACCTCGCGTTTTGCGTTCACTTTTGCTGCGTGAGGGATACGCGTACGCTGCCGATCCCGCCGACGCATTGATGCTCATTACCCAAGTCGCACTCGTCGATTTATTCGATGAACCGCAGATTTTTCTCATGCGGGGCACCACAATCCGGCAACTCACGCGCACCACGATCAACAAAGAAGCTCGTTATGTCGATACGAAGGGCAAACCGGCCGACATGTTGTTTGGCGATCGTATAGCCCTCACCGAAAAAGAACTTGCCGAGCCTCTGCATCGAGACATTGCGGGGTTTTCTGAATCCGCAGGATTCGATCGAATGCGTATTCGTCACGTCACAAACGATGCTCTCGTCGCCGACCTTCGATATGGACAAACCTGGGTCCATGCTCTTTTGATTTCCGATGGCCCCAAAGTTTCTCTTGCTTGTATTGCGGAAGATCGCCCGGCACGCGACGCCGTCGCTGCTCATCTCGAAACCACCGCGCCGCATCGTCGCGCCATGCAGGCAATTCGAGATACCATCACCAAAGTCGTCGACGAATCGTTCCGTTTTGATCGTCCGGAAAGAGAGCCAAACCATTTTCGGGATGGTATTTTGCGTCCGTTATGGACGACAGCTTATTTGCAAGGTCGCAGCAGTTACACATTCGAGAAACACACGTATTCTGTTTTTGGTCCCGATGGCCTCGCTTATCCTCCTGAAGTATGTGTCGATTTTATCATCGATACGTACGAGCGTGCAGGCGGATCGTGGTTCCGTTCTCGAGACGAAACGCCCGGACGCACACTTGGACGACTTTCTTTGAGTGCCCCGAAAAAACCAGCGCCGCGCGGAGTGGTTGGTCTTGCCGATTTTGCGGAAGATTTGCCGGATCTCTTCCAGGTGGTTCGTTTCCAAGGCAATGAACGAATTCCTTTTGGCGAACGGACGAAGTTTTTTGAAAATTTGCGGGATCACGCCGACCTGCAGCCCGGCGATATCGTCGCAATTCAGGGTCTCAAGCGTGACGACTATGTGCACCAACATGGGATCTTCGTCGACCGCGTCGATCCATTGACGGGTTTTCCGTTTGGCCTGGCAGATCAAATGAAAAGACCACGTCGTCGCACGTGGGAAGGCATCATGGCCGAAGCGCCCAAACGTAGCC
>JANORL010000147.1:0-2563 GCA_031415295.1 Polyangiaceae bacterium
GGCTCGGGTATCCCCGCAAGTCGCGCCACGGCAACACCGTAACTGCGGCTCGCTGGACCTCGCACGAGCTTGTGCAGAAACACAATGTCCCCCGCATGCTCGCGCGCCGACACCGACCAGTTTGCAATGCCCGATCCATGCTGCGCGATCTCCGTCAACTCGTGGTAGTGCGTCGCGAAAAGCGCTCGACATCTTACGACGTCGTACAAATGTTCCGCCACAGCCCACGCGATCGACAAACCATCGTACGTGCTCGTGCCGCGACCTATTTCGTCCAAGATCACCAGCGATCGCGGCGTCGCATTTTGCAAGATCGCCGCCGTTTCACGCATCTCCACCATGAACGTGCTCTCGCCGCGCGATACGTTGTCGCTCGCTCCTACACGCGACAAAATCCGATCCACGATCCCGACGCGAGCTCCTTGCGCTGGAACAAAACTGCCGGCTTGCGCGAGGATCGTGATCAGTGCGACTTGCCGCATCAACGTCGACTTACCCGCCATGTTTGGCCCCGTGAGCAGCCACAAGCGTTCCGCTGCGAGATCCAACGTCGTGTCGTTCGGGACAAACCTTCCCGATGCCGACGCGCGTTCCACGACCGGATGCCGACCTCCTTCGATCATGAGCGCTTCGCCCATGTCGACGTCAGGTCGTACGTAGTCGTAACGATGTGCAACATCGGCAAAACCCGCCGCTACGTCCCATCCCGCAAGCACCCTTGATAAGCGTTTGATCCGTTCAGCGTTTTCCGCCGCGACCTTGACCAACCCCTCGAAGATCGACGTCTCCCGCTCCAACGCTCGCGACTCGGCATGCTGAAGTTTGTCCGATAGATCGTCCAGTTTGTCGTTCGTGTAACGCTCGCCGCCAGCCACCGTTTGCTTGCGCCGAAAATCCGCCGGCACCTTGCTCAAGTGCGACTTTGTTACCTCGATGTACCAGCCAAACACCCGCGTATACCGCACACGCAAACCTGTTGCGCCCGTCTTTGCACGCAGGTCCGTCTCGAGCTGGTTCATCTCTTCTGCGCCGTCTTTCGCCAAACGACGCTGTTCGTCCAGTTCCACGTCGAAGCCATCCCGGACAAACCCACCTTCACGCGCCAACGTCGGAGGCCGTTCGACCAGCGCCGCTTCGAGTCGCCCAGCAACATCCGTCGCGGGATCGATGTCTTCGCCGAACAATTCCGCAACGTCGCTGCCCGCAATGGACCGCACTGCCGCAATCGCCACGGGCGCCGCCAAAAGCCCCGTACGTAGCGCTCCAAGGTCGCGTGGCGTCGCTTCTTTGAGCACAGCGCGCACTGACAAGCGCTCGATGTCCCCTACCCGCTCCAGCGCCTCACGAAGCTCGGTTCGCGCGCGTGGGTTGTTCACGAATGCTTCAACCTCATCGAGACGCCGACGAATCGTTGCCACATCGAGCAGCGGCGCGACCAATCGACGACGCAAAAGACGCGCGCCAGAAGGCGTCACTGTCGCATCCACCGTGTCGAGCAACGTGCCTTTTCGCGAGCCTTCCACACCACGCAAGATCTCGAGATGCAGTTGCGCAGTTTCATCGATACGCATCGTCGATGACGACTCGTGCAGGCCAATCCGACGCACCGGCAAATTGCCGCCTGGCATGCATCGACGCGCAAATCGCAACACTCGTGCAGCCGCGCGAAGCGCACTTCGAGAAAGCCGTCCCGCAGCTTCAGCCGCGATCGGTTCGGCCACGGCTCCATCGATGATCGACGCAACATCGGCATCCGCCAAAGGTTCGTCCTCGCGTAACACAACACGCGGCGCTGCCAACGAGATACCCGTACGAATCACCGAATCGATTTCTGCGCCCCAAAGCAATTCACGCGGATCGCAGCGCGCAAGTTCGGCAAGGATCGACGCGATGTCACTCATCGTCCCCGCAGCAAGCTCACCCGTGGAAAGATCAAGAAGCGCGATGGAGAAGGCTGTCCGTAACGTTTCGTCTTGATCGACCGCGAGAAGCCAATGGTTTGTCCGGGCATCCAGCTGGTCGGTATCGGTGACGAGCCCCGGCGTGATGACGCGGACGACCTGTCGCGGCACGATACCTTTGCACTTCGACGGGTCGGCCATCTGCTCGCAAATGGCCACTTTGTGCCCCATTGCCAACAGACGCGCGATGTATCCGTGCGCCGCATGATACGGAACGCCGGCCATCGGCTGCTCGGTCGGATCCTCTTTGTTTCGACTGGTGAGTGCCAAATCCAGCGCACGCGAACAAACGACCGCGTCGTCTCCGAACATCTCGTAGAAATCACCCATCCGGAAAAACAGAATTGCGTCGGGATGTGCGGATTTGGCTTCTTCGTGCTGACGCATCACGGGCGTCAGTTTTTTTTGCGGCTTGGGTTGCACGGCCGAGACGTACCACAGTTCTTCGCCGCAGTGTGTGCCAGGGAAAACCTCTGCGACGTTTTTCGCGTGCTCTGCGGAGAA
Source organism: Polyangiaceae bacterium (assembly GCA_031415295.1). GTDB lineage: Bacteria > Myxococcota_A > Polyangia > Polyangiales > Polyangiaceae > Polyangium. The sequence continues at coordinate 2,466 of JANORL010000147.1, forward strand.
TGTCAGCGTTTTACCGGGGTTTCACCCCGCGCCACACCCCGACGAGGGGCTCCGCGCCCCTCGACCCGCGCAAGGGGTAATACCCCTTGACCCGTGCA
>JANORL010000148.1:0-26441 GCA_031415295.1 Polyangiaceae bacterium
GCCGATTCACGGGATGATAAGGCTCCCAAAGCGGGCGACGTGAGTCCTTCGAGACCTCGTTCCATTTCGTAAGGTGGCCTTCGTTGCTCGAGACGAAAATCGGTCCCGTCGGCACTGCGGCGTTCCAAAATATCGCGAATCTGGATCAATAGCACTCCCGAAACGTTTTCGCGCATCCATCGTCTCATGTCGCCCGCGCGTATATCGTCACCGACGCACGCTTCGAGCCACGCGCAGGCAATGCTTGTCCCATAGTTGTCCCAATAGCCCGCATCCAGGACTCGTCTGCGCGGCGATGTTGGCAATACGGCAGCGGGTGATAAATACGGAAAAGAAGCACTCATTCGCGTCGCGACGCGTAATGGAAACTCTGCAAGAGCGCCGGGAAAAAGATGCGCGAGTTCATAACCGGCGCGGGAATACGTAACTTCATTCGCGTGTCCGACACGCGGCCCTTCCTGGACGAGCAAAGAATCGAGACTCAAATTAGAAATTAATAGGCGTCGACCATCTTCGGCGAGCATGGGGCAATACACGAGCGACGGTCGCCATCCTGCGGCTTCGCCAGGGGCCATTTGACCAAAGGTTTTACCGAATGCTTCCGGCACGTTTTGTTCGAATGCTTCTTCCAATGCTGCCCCGCGATCTTGCCAATTCGGAGCCGGAAACAACGTCGAAATGAAGTCCCGAAATACCATCCGCTGCGTGATGAGCGACAAGCAATCTTTGGCGACGCCGTCGAAAAGCGCTTTCGACGTTATCGAGTGCAATTCGTCGGTTTTTCGGGGCAAGGTTTTCGGCGGTGGCAACAAAGTCGCGACATAAGCGCCAGCGCCGAACATCCCGCCCGAAGCGCCCGAAATGAGCCGAATATGGTAGGGAAATCCAGGCAATTTGCGTTCGAGCGCGTTTAAGATACCCGTGGTCCACGCCGCCGCCCGAAGACCTCCACCACTGGCGCATACCAGTACGAGCGGCCGTTTTCCTTGGGCAAACGGAAGTGCCGAGCGCCAGGGAATCGAATCTTGCTGCACGAGACCCGCGGCTTGCGGAGCCCGTACTTCGTATTGTGCGAGATGAGCGAGCCGTTCGGGTGCATAATATTCGTCGAGGTTTGTAATGCGCCGACGATACATGCTTCGTCCTGCAATTCGTACGAGCAACGCCGCGATACCCATGAGCACGAGAACATGCGTGCCGCCGAGCCAAAAAGAAAAGGAACCCAAGATTGCCGCAATCAACCCAAGAATGATGCATATTCCGGCCGCAGGAGGAATCACCACACGCTCGAAAAATGCCGCGGACAAATACACCCCAATCAAGACGACGGAGAATGAAGTGGCCAGCACGTGCAAATGAATCACCTTGGTACACGGAGCGTCCAGTTCGAGCGAAGACACCGCACTTGCAGGCAATGCCGCACAGATGCTCGGTGACAGAGTTTGGGCCATCCAATCCCCAAGACTCACGAATGCCACCGTGAGCGCCATGGCTACCAACGCGCCAACGGCCAGAGGCCAACGCATTTTTGGACGAACCCCCGCGGCACCGCGAAGAAATAGCATCACTGGAATGACCAGCGCGACAGCGAGAGCCACGACACAACGAAGAAGGTATTCGCGTACCGGCATTGCGGCGACGACCGAATCCGGTTGACGACCAAAATCGGGACGTTGTACCAAAAGCGAACCAACGAAAAAAAGCCCATTGGCCAAAAGCATCGCCGCGAAACCAGCGGCGCCTTGTTTGCCCGGGTGCTCGTGCCAAAAAAGGCGCGACAAACCGTAGGAGCGACCAAGCCCCAAGAAAATAATGGCAATGACAACAGCTAGTTCAACGAGTAGCAGGATGTGGCTGGAAAAATCTGCCACGACGCGTAACGTATGCAGGATCCAGAGGAAGACCGACATTGCATGGACGGTATATCTTGCGTTTGGGGAAGGGCAAGGTGGTTTGAATACGCTCGCCCGCGGAAACTCGTAAAAATGTATTGACCGATTCCTTCCAGTGGGAGTATCTTTCCGGCATGCCTGGCCAACTTCACAAACTGGAACGATTTGGTGGTCGTCGTGCTGTTGTCATTGGTGGGAGCATGGCGGGATTGGCCTCCGCTCGCGTTCTAGCGGACCATTTCGATGAAGTCACGGTGGTCGAGCGCGATCCGATCCCCAATGATCTCGTCACGTCACGCAAGGGAGCGCCGCAGGGCAAGCAGTTGCATGCACTTCTTGCGCGTGGCGAAGAGATTTTGAATGAGCTATTTCCGGGGGTCACGTCCGCGTTGGAAGCGGATGGTGCGGTGCATGTCAATTTCGGCAACGAAGTCGCGTGGCACCACGCGGGTGGTTGGAAAGTTCGAACCGATACGGATGTGAATGTTATTTGTTCGAGCCGACCGTTGCTCGAGTCGCACGTGCGCCGCCGCTTATTCGACATAAAAGGCGTGCGCCGCATGGATCAGCACGATGTCATCGGACTTGTGACGTCCCCGGATCGTACGCGCATTACCGGCGTTCGTGTGCGTCGACGTGATGATACGGAAGGGGTTGTCGAGGAAAACGCAGATTTGGTCGTCGATGCCAGCGGACGCGGGTCGAAAATGGGCACGTGGCTCGAGGAAATCGGATATTCTCGGCCCGAAGAATCGACCGTCAAGGTTCGCGTTGGATATGCAGGTAGAGTGTATCGCCGGCCCAATCCGTGGCCATACGCTTGGAAAATACTCTACATTCTTGGTGCAGCGCCCGAAAGCCGACGACTCGGTGCATTGTTTCCAATGGAAAACGGTCAATTCATCGTTGCGTTGGGGGGATTGTTGGATGACCATCCGGGTGCGGATGACGAGAGTTTTCTTGCATTTGCGAAGGACCTGCCGAATGACACGCTTTATCGAGTGATATCGGAATCCGAACCGTTATCCGAAATTCACACGCACAAATTCCCATCGCATTTGCGCCGTCATTATGAGCGTTCGCCACGGCTTCCGGAAGGATTTGCCGTTGTTGGTGATGCGTTTGCCAGTTTTAATCCGGTCTTCGGCCAGGGAATGACCACTGGATGTATTGACGCATTGGTTCTTCGCGATACGCTTTCGGAACAACGGCAGCGGAAAGGAGCGAGCATGATCGACGGTCTTACGAAGCGATACCATGAAGCCGCCGCCAAAGCCGCTGTCCTGCCGTGGCTCATGTCGACAGGCGAAGACTTTCGTTATCCCGAAGTCGAAGGAACCCGTCCTCCTTTTTATACAGCATTAAAATGGTACACAGGGCTCGTCCATCGTGCCGCGCAAATCGATCCGATCGTATACAAACGATTTCTACGAGCAATGCACATGCTCGGAGGTCTCGAGGAACTCACCCATCCGAGTGTCATTCTGCGAGTGCTCCGTGATAGCATGTCAAATAATCCGCAGCGAGGTCGTTATCCGTTTGCCGATGCACCACCAGCAAATTGGTAGAACTGTAGCTCCATACCTGCAATGACCCGTCGACGCTACGTTATGCTACGCATCCTTGAGTTACTCTTCGGTTGTTCGGCCATCTTTCTTCTTTCCGCTTGCGGTGCGTCTTCTGTGCGCCTTGGCGTTGGGCCCGTGGTCGATTCGAATAACAACGTCGGAATCGAATCCACGTTTTCACTCGGAATCGGCATGCCGCTCGATTACCGGAGCCGCTCCAAGCATTACCTGCAAGGACTCGGATTCGTCGGCGGAGGCGCCGATGTCGACACAGGTGCTAAAATCGTGACGACAGGTATTGGTGCCGATTACATCTATTGGGCGCATCCGCGTCTCGACGTGCGAGCCGGAATGTATTTTGTTTATCGTAATCGCGAGGAAATGACCAAAGAAAGAGATCTTTACGGTCTCGGTGCGCACGTGGCCCTCATGCCTGTGCTTTCCGGCAGCGCTTCGAATATTTTCGTGCCCCAATTCTGCATCGGACCGGAGTTCCGTGTGGATCAATCGTGGGATTCAAATTCGAACGTGACCCGGACGTTTTTCGGATTCCCGCTCGTCCTCGAAGTGAATCTGCTCGCCGCAGGGGATTGACCCTCCGTCGAGGGCCTCCGTCGAGCGCCTCCGTCGAGCGCAAGAGTCAACGAAAAATCTGCCACCATTTTTTCTTCGGGGCTGGTTTTTTCGGCTGCGAAACGAGGTACCGAAACGAATCGACGACCGAAGCCGCTTCTTCATCGAGTTGCTCCATGCGGATCGATTGTGATGCACCAATCGCGACCATCACCACTTCGCCGTTTTCGTCGGTGAACCACCGAAACAAAGAATGTCGCCGGCTCGGACCTTCATCATGTGCGCGATACGTTTCTGCATGCACTTGCCCAGGTTTGCCCGGGAGCACTCGGGCACTCACTTGCACCGCTGTCGCTCCGGCCGGCACCGATGACCTCGTAATTGCTTCCGCAATTCGTGCCAATACGCGTCCGCTTGGTTTGTCCAGCCGAGTTCCCGTACGTGAAACCGTGAGTAACTCGACGCCGCCGGATCCCTCCGACGCCCGATGCCACGCCGCGCGTCTTGGAGATGGTTTGTCTGTTTCAATGCGGACAAACCCAACCGGTGGCACGATGGCAAACCCCGCTTCCACCACCGCGTCTTCCTCCGGTTCCGCTCCGCTCGACGCGTCGTCTTCCTTCATGTTCCCCGATCTAGCACTCAAAAACCCGAGCGAAAACGGTCATGTCGTGTCAAGTGTAAAGTGATACTTGACACTTGACGGTGAGTTCCGTACAACGGGGGTCCGATGAGTTCAGAACGTAGTTTGTCGATTTTTTCCGCGCGTGGTTCTTCCTTCGCGGCGCTTGTGCCCAAGAGTGTCGCCGCACGTATCGAAGCGCTCGAAGACGACGTGCGGATGGTCGTCAATGGTTTGTCCGGACGTATGACTCCATCGTTCACGCGGCGACAACCTCTTGCGCGTCATCTTCTTGCGACGCCTGCGCCGTCTACGCGTGAACTCTTGGCAACGAGAACACTTCGCGTTTTTGGGGTGACACGAGAGACGGCCGATGCTGTTTCGCTCCAGCTCGTCGATCCAACGGGTCAGCGAATTTCCTTCATTCCCGGACAATTTTTGACGGTGCTCGTCACGTTGCCGAATGGCGAAGTTCTTCGACGCGCGTACTCGATCTCCAACGTGCCGGATGAAGATGGTGCTGCGCCTGCGGCTCGGATCACGATCAAGCGTATTGCTGGAGGTGTTGCGTCGAATCACCTAAACGACACAGTGGTCGAAGGCGCGACGTTCGAAATACTCGGCCCTTCAGGGAACTTCACGACCACGTTCGACCCTACGCGGCAAAGGCATCTCGTCTTGTTTGCTGGGGGCAGTGGCATTACGCCGCTCATGAGTATCGCTGCGACGGTGCTGGCGCGTGAGCCTGGTTCGCGCGTGTCGCTCGTGTACGGCAATCGTTCATCGTCGGAAGTTATTTTTCATGACGAACTCAACGCTTTGTGCGGCACGTTCGGCGATCGTTTCGTCGTGCGGCATGTTTTGACAAACCCGCCGATGGGTTTCGCCGGACGCACTGGGCTTCTTGATCGCGGCTGTGCGACTGCGGAACTCGAAGGTTTGTCGGCTGCAGATGAATATTTCGTGTGTGGTCCCGAGCCGATGATGCAGGCGGTGCGTGCGGCACTCGAGGCGCGGGGCGTGCCATCTTCGTCGATTCGCGAGGAGCGGTATTCGTCACCGAGTCGCAGAGTTCGTCCGGAAGTACCTTTGTTTCCGCAACGCATGCTTGTTCGGGTGGGTGGAGTCGAGCGGGGCGTGGTCGTGAAAGCCGGACAAACATTACTCGAAGCGGGGCTCGAAGCGTCGATCACCATGCCTTTTTCGTGCAGCATGGGGGGTTGCGCAGCGTGCCGCGTGAAGCTTGTGCAAGGTGATGTCGTGAGTGAAGAACCAAATTGTTTGTCGGCGGAAGAGCGCCGAGATGGGTTTGTCTTGGCGTGTGTTTCGCGGCCGATGTCGACGTGTACGGTGGAGTTGCCATGACGTCTTTGGCGCATGCCGAGTCGGTGCCGGGAAATGGGAAGGTCGACCGGAGCGCTTTTCCGTATCGCATGAAGGATTTATGCGAGCGGACTGGGCTTTTGCGGCAAGTCGTCCATTTCTACATTCAACAAGGATTGGTTCCCGAGGGGTACAAGACGGGCCGCAACATGGCCTATTACGGGGACGAACACCTCGAACGAATTCTTCTCGTGCGGCGTCTTCAGCACGAACGATTCTTGCCGTTACGCGCCATCAAAGCGATGCTGGACGAGCAGGACGGGGCATTTAGTCCGGCACAGCGGCAATTCGTGAATGAAGTAAAATCGCGATTGAGCCGCACCATAGGGACGCGTACGACTCGTCCCGCGGCGGTGCAAGTGGACGACATCGTTGCTCGGATTGGAGTGCGTGTGCGGGATGTGGACGATTTGATTGAAATGGGTCTCGTGGGGGCGACGGAAGAGCGCGCAGCGGATGGTCGCGTGCGGCGGGTGATTGCGCGGGACGACGTGTGGATCTTGGAAACATTTGCGGAATTGCGCGCGCTGGGATTTAATGAGGTAATCGGATTTGGGGCGCGAGACATCGGTATGTATGCCGAGGCAATGAGCAATCTATTGGTGCAGGAAACGAAATTGCTTGCCGAGCGGCTTTCGCAGTTGCCTGCGGATGTAGCGGCGAAAATGGTCGAACAGGCTGCCCCCATCATTCATTCGTTTCTGGCGCGTTATCATGACGCACTCATGAAAAACTACTTGGCGACATTGTGACGATACGAGCAGGAAAAACGATCCGAGGAGAGCAACTATGTTTGATACGAGCTATTTGACGAAGTTCTTGCCGCAAAAGATGCAATCGCAAGTCGATGCTTATTTCGAGGCGCTCGAGGTACTTACTGCGGTCAAGGATCCGAAAGTGCTGGGGGCGCTGGGTCCCGCGGGTATTCGGGGGCTCGTGTTGCGGCGTGGTCGGCAAGGAAAACCGACACACATGCAAGCGACACACAAGGCGCATTTCGATTGGACGTATCCGAGTGATCAACCGGAAATGGCCGAATTGTATCGACGGGCGAAAGCGGGGCAATGGGATGGGGATTCATTGCCTTGGCACATCGACGTCGACCCCATGAATCCGGAACGCGAACTGTTGCCGCGCGATTTCATTTCATTCGACGGCATGGAAGAGGCGGGGATCAAGTTGACGGAAACCGAAGAACGCAAACTTGCTCATTCGCTGGCGACGTGGCTGCTGAGCCAATTTTTGCATGGCGAACAAGGCGCGCTTTTCGCAGCGGCGCAAGTTACCGAAGCGGTTCAGTTTTTCGACGGCAAACTTTATGGCGCCACGCAAGTCATGGACGAAGGGCGCCATGTCGAAGTGTTCAATCGGTACCTTGATACCAAAATGAACAAGATGTACCAAATCAACGACAATCTTTTCGTGATCATCGATTCACTGATGACCGATAGTCGTTGGGACATGAAGTTTCTCGGCATGCAGATCATGGTCGAGGGGCTGGCGCTCGGTGCGTTTGGGACACTTTACAAACAAACGAAAGAACCACTGCTCAAGGAATTGCTGGGCATGGTGATTCGTGACGAAGCGCGACACGTGCATTACGGCGTTTGTGCTTTACGCGAACAGTTTACGAAAAACATCACCGAACGTGAGCGGCAAGAGCGAGAAGATTGGGCGTTCGAAGTGGCGCTGCTCATGCGCAATCGATTTACCGCGTATGAAGTCTACGAGGAATGGTTCGAGGGGCGAATGACGCGCGCGCAATGGCGGGACGTAGTATACAAGTCCAAAGGAATGCGCGAATTCCGCACGGTCATGTTTAGCCGACTCGTGCCCAACCTGCGCGAAATTGGGCTTTTGTCGCCGCGGATCATTCCGCGTTACGAAGAAGTGGGATTGATGCAATATTTCGGGGGATTGGCAGCGGACAAACTTACCGCCGAGGCGCTCGTTTCTGATCTCTCGGCCTGAGAGGGTGTTTATCTGGCTGCTGCGCGTTGCGATGCGTCGGTCGGACTTACTCAGCGTACGATGTACGCTTCCGTCGTCCTCCCTAGCATCACAACGCTCGCGACGCCTGATAAACACCCTCTGAGAGTCGTGGCAATCGGGATCAGAAGACCGAACCCGAACCGCCTGCGGTGCCTGAATTCCCTGACGACATGCCGCCGGTGCCCGCAGCTCCGAACGTGAGGATGTTGCCGCCGCTCGCTACAGCCGCGCTATTGACGCGATAAAGCGCGTACGATGGTCCGCCAGCTCCGCCACCGCCATGCCCACCATTACCACCATTACCACCGTTGCCGCCTTTGCCGCCAGCTCCAACTTCCGATGTGCATGTCGACGCGCCATTACCGCCCGCTGCGCCGGCGCCTCCTAGGCCACCTGAACCCGCTGCGCCGCCATTGCCACCTTTGGCGCTGGTAATTGCATTGTTCACGAGTTGCATTCCGTTCGAATTGACGACAAACAGGCCAAACGAACCGCCGCCGGCGGTGCCTCCCGTTGCTGCCGTTCCCGCGCAGCCGCCAGCGCCGCCGCCGCCGCCGCCATTGCCGCCACCGGAAATCACGAAATTGCCACCTTGGCCGCCGCCGCCCCCAGCGCCGCCACCGGCATTGCCGGAAACGCCGCTCACGCCCGCTCCACCTGTATTGCCCACCCAGAAGTTGCTCGCGATCGAACCGCCACTTCCGGCGGGACCGTTCGTGCCGCTCGCGCCGCCATTTCCATTGCTACCATTGGCACCAGGCTGGCCCGGATCGCCACCAGAGCCGCCAGGTCCTCCCGGCGTTCCGCCCGTGCCGCTGGATCCATTTCCACCGGCATTGATCCCTGGTGCGCCGCCATTACCACCATTGCCTCCCGTGCGTCCACACGTGGATGTGCCTCCCGTGCCTCCGGTGCGTATACCTGCAGTATCGCAAGCTCCCGAGCTGCCAGGGTTTCCGAGTTGCCCACCGGCTCCCGTCACTCCGTTTGTCCCGGCCGCTCCGGCCCCCGCAGCTCCTGCGACGAGTACGTTGTTGCGCATTGTCACTCCCGTGCAATTGTTGCAATACATGGCGTAGTTCGAAACGCCTGCAGACGCCGTATCTTGCGTCTTGATGGTCAATCGATCGAGCGTCATGGGGCTTGTCAGCCCGTTGCCATCCATCGCTGTGACTCGTCCACCACTGATCGAATTCGATTGAATCGTGACGATGTTCGAAGCACTGCGTGTCCAATTGTTTTGCGCATTGTATCCACCGTAAATGGAGATACCATTGACGAGTGTGACGCGCGCATCGTAGATTCCTGCGGAGACGTAGATTTGGGTTTTACCGGTCTGTACGGCTTTGGACAAAGCACCGGCCATCGTAAACATGGGTTGTTGCCGTGTTCCTGGATTTGCATCGCTGCCCGTGATGGCGACGAAAATAGCGGCGCTGGCGTCGCCATCGACGCCGTCACAATTCGTGTCTGCGAAGGTATCGTCGGGCAAATCTGGCCCGACATACGCACACTCGCAACCGTTTTGCGCCATTCCATCGGTGTTGAAATACCCGGGCAAACACGTTCCGAGTTGACAACTGCCCGCCATGCAGCTGACATTGGCGTTGACCATGGCCGTTGCGCAGCTGTTGTTGCATGTTCCGCAATTGAGGGAATCGGCGGCAGTATTTATTTCGCAACCATTGGGGGTCATGCCGTCGCAATTGGTATAGCCAGCGTCACACATACCGATCAAGCAAATGCCGGCAACGCACGCATCCGTTGCATTGGGCAGATTGCAGACGGAACCGCAGGTCCCGCAATGAGCAACGTCCGTATTCGTATCGGCTTCACATCCGTTCGCGGACATGTTGTCGCAATCGCGGAACGTTCCGTTACACGCGGCAATCGTGCAACTACCAGCAACGCAGGCCTCCGTGGCATTCGCCAGTGAACACGGTGAATTGCATGCACCGCAATGGTTGACGTCGGTTTGCACGTTCGACTCGCATCCGTTGGGATTCATTGCGTCGCAATTTTGAAATGGCGCGGTGCATGCCGTGATCAAGCATAAACTCGCCGCACATACTTCGCTCGCGTTTGGCAAGTCACACAGCGTATTGCAAGTACCACAATGGGTCATACTCGTGGTGGTATCGATTTCACAACCATCGGCGCCCAAGCCGTTGCAGTTGCTAAATCCAGCCGAACATGAGGCGATTTGGCAAGTGCCCGCTTCGCACGAAGGCGAGGCATTGGGCAGACTGCACATGTTGCCGCACGTTCCGCAATCGTTGACATTCGTATTCGTATTCGTGTCGCAGCCGTTGGTCGGATCGATATCACACGTTGCCGTTCCGGATGAACAACCGAGCGATTCACCAATGATGGGCACCACGACGTCCGGTACTTGCATACCGCCCACATTGATAGAAACCAATGCTTCTGCGGGGGCGAGCATTTCGGCCTTTCCCATCGACGAATAGGTCACCTCGAAATACAACGATCCGCCCGGCGGCCGGGTCGAAGGTAATGCAACCGGTACGCGAAGCCATTGGCTCGGATCATTGGGTGGGTCTTCGACATAACGCACGGTTTCGACTGCATAGTCAGGGTCCTGGATCGTGACCGATTGAAAGATGGCGTCAGCCGTACTTTCATTGTCAATCCGAAACGCACGCATACGTTGCGTGCCAGCCGGTACGACGTCATAGGATAAATTCGCCGGATTCGCGCATGGATCTGCGGGGCCTCCGTCGTTCAGCACGCACAGGGCGAGCTTCGTGACGCTTCCACCACCTGCACCACCGGCATTGCCAGTGCCTCCACTGCCGCCAGCGCCTCCACCGCCCCCATTACCTGCGGCGCCAGCACTTCCCCCGTTACCAGCCGTGCCTGCGCCTCCCTCTCCTGCGCCTGCATTCCCACCCTCGCCCGCGGTGGATGTCCCTGGAACCGAGCCGCCTTCGGCACATCCGAGGACAAACGCTCCGCCACCAAGCACCACGCACGAAAGAACGAGTCTCTTGAATCTACGTTTGAACATGCTTTTCATGACCTCATTGAAACACGAAATGAGGGGTCTTGTCCACGTGCGGGCACCGAAAAACATGCGAAGAGAAAAAAAAGAGGACGCGGGTACGGCCATCGGAGGCTCGAGTCGTCGTGAACCTTCGCGGTCGACGCGTCATAAACCTGCTTTTGTTTCAGCCATTCGACACATTTGGAAGAAGTTTTGCCGACGGTGCACAATTCGCACGGTATATTTGCGTACACGGCTACTCCACGGCTTCGGCACCCCGTGCTTGATGATACAACCGAGCGGTATCAATGGCCATGGCTGCTCGATGGGCTAAGTCCTCTGCAAGCGCGAGATCCGACGTGTCGTACGCCCGTTGGGTTTTTCCGCGTACGAACGTGATGGCACCCAAGATTCGCCCTCGGGCGGCTATGGGGACACACATGTACGAACGAAATCCCAATTCTTTCAACAGTTCGAGGTGCTTTTCATTGCGCGCAAACTCCGTTATCCAATCGTCGGCGACATCGGCAACGAATTCGGAAGCTCCCGTGCGCGCCACATGCGGCGCTCCATGCGTATCGTCTGCACGAGGAGGATAACCGAGTTTCAATTGGTGGGCGGCTTGACGCTGGGCAGGTTCGGCGTGAGCTACGGCGAGCCGAAAAAAGGATGGATCGATTGCGGACGATGCAACGTCGGTCGTTGTGTCGGAGGTATCGATGATGCACCAATCTCCAATATGGGGCACGGCGAGACACGCCACGCTGGCCAGCGTCGTTGGATAATCGAGCGATGCATCGAGGAGCGTGCTCGCTTCGGCCAAGAATGCAAATCGGGCTTTGGCCGCTTCGGCTTCGGCACGAGCGGCTTGTTCTCGAGCAAAAAGGGCCGCTCGTTCGATTCCTGCAACTTTTAAGGCTTCGAGATTGGCTTCGGCAGCACGTAACGCCGTGCGCAGGGCCGCCCCGAGAGCTCCAATGAGCACAGAGACGATAAAAAATGCGCCGAAGCGAATGACGGTACTGATATTGATGGAACCATTTTCTTCAAGGAGTGAAGGCAAGAAAAACTCGAGAACGGCCCAACTACCGAGCGCCGTTGACGTGATGCCTGGCCCGACACCACCAATGCATGCGGCGACCATCGTCGCGAAAAAGAAAAAGGGAAACGGGCTAGGGACGATCCAGGGTCGTAGCGATAGCGTAATACCCAGCGCCATCGTGAAAAGTAGCAACGCAATGCCATATTGAAGCATAGGCGGTTGGTCACGAATTACGAGGGTCCGAAGCTTTTGGAAACTTGTGAATTGATGAATCATTGTGGTTCACCGCCTGCGCGATGACGAATGGTTCCGCCGGTAGGTGGCGTTTCAGCTTCTGCATCTCGCGCATCCGGTTCCGCGCGAAGCTGATATTTACGAATTTTGGCGGCCAATGTCACTCGGCTGATGTTGAGACTACGCGCGACGCGACTTTGATTGCCGCCATAGGTGACCAGTGCGTCGGCCAAAATTTCCCGTTCTACCCGTTCGATTCTTTCCCGCAGCGACAAACTATTGTGTTCCAGAGGCAATTCACGCACGGGTGGATGAATTTGCGGCGCTGTTGCAGGAGTCCACCGTGCGCCGAGGGATGCGGCTTGGGCCCTTTCCCAATCGGGAAGGTCCAGTATGGGGGCCGAATTAAGGGCAATCATACGTGCGATGGCATTTTCGAGTTCGCGAACATTTCCCGGCCATGGATGGGCCGTGATACGTGTGGCCAGGGCGGGCGTGATCGTAATGGGGCCGAGGCCAAATTTTTGACCATAATTGGTGGCAAATTCGCGGGCGAGCGGGACGATGTCTTCCGTTCGTTCACGCAACGGAGGCAAATACAAAACGACAACGCTCAGGCGGTAAAGTAAATCCGCGCGAAACGTGCCTTCGTCGACAGCAGCACCGAGGTCACGGTTGGTCGACGCAATGATGCGGACATCGACGCGATTGTTGCCTTCGCCTGGGCGTCGTCCTCCAACCGTTTGAATTTCACCATTTTGCAAAACGCGCAAAAGCTTCGCTTGAATATCGATAGGTAATTCACCAACCTCATCGAGCAAGAGTGTGCCGCCATCGGCTTCAGCAAAAATTCCACGTCGACTTTGGTGCGCGCCCGTAAAAGCGCCGTGCGTGTGCCCGAACAATTCGACTTCGGCAAGTCCCGCTGGCAATGCAGCACAGTTGCAACGCAAGAAAGGTTTTCGCGACCGGCTGCTGGAATTTACGATCCGTTGCGCGAGCATCTCTTTGCCTGTACCGCTTTCGCCAAGCAAGAGCACCGGTAAATCGTGCTGAGCAACGCGTTCCGCGGTTTCGAGCAGCCTGCACATGGCCTGGTTTTCTGCGACAAACGAGACCATGTTTGGCGCAGTGTACGAGGATTTTTCGCGGGTGTCGAGGGCGCCTCGTGGCGTTGCAAAACTGCTGGAAATCCGGGTTTGGGGCATCGAAGTGACTGAAGTTCTGTCAAGCCGTTGGTGGCAAGGGTACCACACGTCAAAAAATTGCTGATCAAAAATTGATCAGTGCACATCAATAGCAGATCATGATGCAGATCAATTTCTGTGCACATGTCAATAACGCGCTGCGTACGCCCGACACAATCGTTGGGAATATTCGAACAAATGAAACCGCCGGGGACACGCAGCTTACGTGGCACCGAAGGTGCTCAGGAGGGAAAACCGTCAACACTGATTTCGCGGGATGGAGTATCACATGAGTTCAGTCGAGCGTCTTTTGGAAGCCAACACGTCAGCCGCAGCATTTGTGGATTCCCTGCAGGAATACGCGGTGCGCTCACGTGCGGCCAATCACCCATTGCTCGAACGCATTGCAACGGGTAATTTGCCCGATCTGGCAGGCAATGTTAGTTTCTTGCTCAGCGAATATTACCATTACAGCCATCAGTTCACGCGATACTTGACTGCGGTCATGGCAAATCTCGAGGCGCCAAAAAGTCGTTCGGCACTTGTGCGAAATGCCGCGGACGAAAGTGGACATATCCCGGCGGAGGAAGCCGCTGAACTATTGAGAAATGGAATTGATCCGGAGCACGCCAAGGCACCTCATCCGGAGCTTTTCCGCCGATTCTTGCGGGCCATTGGGGCCAAGCCGGAGGAAATCTTGCTCCGTAAGCCGTATGTCGCGACAATGGCTTGGGTCGAAGCGTTCCGCAGTTTGTGTATGCATGGCGGTGAAATGCAAGGTGTTGGAGCGCTCGGTATGGGGACGGAAGGTATCGTTGCAGTCATGTACCGAAAAATCTTGCGCGGCATCTCCATCGCTTGGCCGAACATGGCTCCTCGAGACAAGGTCTTCTTTGAATTGCATGCACTCGTGGATGACGACCACGCCCATACGCTACGCGAAATCGCCATCGACTTCGCCGACTCACCGGAAGGAAGGCGAGAACTTGCCGTGGGGGTGTACCGAGCGCTCGTGATACGTGCCGCATTTTTCGATGAAATGCTGGCTGAAATTGATGCGTCGGTAACAACCGTGATTCGGGTGGAAATGAACGTCGCCGTTCAAGGAGCTATGGCATGAATTCGCCTCGAGCAGAGCGTATTGCCAGCGAATCGTTCACGAATACGAACCAAAATCGCGATTCGCTCGTTCCCGTTCCGTCTCGGCCCCCGGGCCCTGATTGCGTGCACCGGGACGTGACGTTGGTTGACTCCTCCGCTGTCGACTTCTCTCGCGAACGCGGGCACCCTGTATATCCCGTGAAGTTGCCAAGCAATACGGTGAGCTTGAGCATTGGGGATCTCGATCCAGGTGCTTCGACGTCCAATCATCGGCACGCCTATGAATCGCTGATCTACGTGATTTCCGGTCGAGGCTATACAATCACCGAAGGACAACGCTACGATTGGAAAGTCGGCGACGCCGTCTACGTTCCGCCGTGGTGCTGGCATCAACATTTCGCCCACCCCGAAGAATCGGCTCGCTATATCACCGCGACAAACCTCCCCATGCTTCGACAGCTCGGACAAACCGTCGTGCGTGAAGAAGCTCGTTGAAGCATTCCACGGACGTTTAAACAAACTTCGTGTTGTGGCATCGGGGTCGTGGTAGCATCGGCTCCATGCAACACAACGTTTTCCTTTTCAGCGTGATGGGACTTCTCGTTGCCGGTTGTGGCACCCAGATTGAAACTTCTGGCGCCGGAGGCACATCGTCGTCGACTTCGTCCGGAGATGGCGGCAATGGCGGCGCAATGGGTACTGGCGGAAATGGCGGCAGCATGGGCACTGGGGGCATGAGCACGTCCAGCAGTTCGAGCACCAGCTCGAGCAGCGGGGGATGTGGATTTTGCGACTTCGCCTGTTGTGGATCCGCGTGCACCAACCTCGGCAATGACATCAACAATTGCGGCGCGTGCGGAAATAAGTGTGCCCCAGCGGCACCTTTTTGCGACAATGGAGTTTGTGCGACGCCTCCTTGTAGTGGCGGGTTATGTGGTCCCGCGGGAACTTGTTGCGGAAGCAATTGCTGCATGCCAGGCGAGCTTTGCTGCGACGTTCCAGGCCCGATAGGGACAGTGCTCGGGTGTCACGTGCCCAACGCCAATGGAACGTGTCCTACCGGGTGCTCATCGTGTCAATGCAGTGCGCCAGATACACCCATTGCCACGCCGACTGGCGAAAAACCAATGGCCTCACTCCAAGAAGGCGACATGGTTTACAGCGTGCATCGAGGAGCCATTATGGCCGTGCCTATTCGGACGACGCAGCGTATGCCCGTGACCAACCATTTCGTCATGCGTGTCGAACTTGTCGACGGTCGTACCATTGAAATCAGCCCAGGGCATCCCACGGCGGATGGCCATTCATTCGCGGATCTCACCCAAGGAAGCTTGCTTGGCGGCGTGAAAGTGGTTCATGTGCAACGAGTCGCGTACGGTCATCCATTCACGCACGACATTTTACCCGCTTCGGATACGGGAACCTATTTCGCTGCCGGAGCCTTGATTGGCAGCACAATGGCCAAACCGGTCGTCGCCCATGTAAGTGAGACAAACGCGTGGTGACGTGACGCGATTCTTTCACGCGGACAACAGTTCCATCTCGCACTTCGTCGCCCCGCGAACCGTCAGCGACGCATTCCATTGAATTTGCCCAACAATTCGAACGCCACGAATCCGTGGCAAGATTTCTTCGAGGACGATGCGCGCTTCGATACGAGCCAACGTAGCGCCTAGGCAAAAATGAATGCCGTGACCGAAGGCCAATGATGCTTTTTGCCTGACGCGATCCATATCGAATTCATCCGGATTCTCAAATTGTCGGCCGTCTCGATTCGCCGATGCAAGCAAAGGCATGACGAGCGCGCCTGCGGGTAGTTTCACGCCGGCCAATTCCGTGTCGGTCGTTGCAACCCGCATACGCGCATGGACCGAAGGATCGAAACGCAACACTTCTTCGATGAAGTTCGGAATGGATGCAATATCGGCCTGCAAGCGGTGCACGAGTGAGGGACGATCGGCAAGAATGCGTAATGCATTGGTGATCAGGTGCGTCGTCGTTTCGAAGCCCGCGGTGACCAGCAAGAAGAAAAAACTGACCACTTCATCTTCCGTCAATCGTTGCCCATTCACTTCCGCTTCCAGCAATTGGCTCGCTAAATCATCGCGAGATTGCCTTTTGCGGTCGTCGAGCATTTGTCGAAGATGCGTTTCGAGTTCCCGAACCGTTTGGATGATACGCGGCCGCGCTTCGACGGGTGTTCCTGGATTGACGGAAACGAGGTCTTCGGTCCATATTCGTAGCTTGTCAATCGAAGCGTCGCCGAGCCCGAGTAAATTAGCAATGACGTTTCCAGGAAGCACCGTGGAAATTTCATTACAAATATCGAATACGCCAGCCCCAGGCACTCGTTGCGCGAATTCAGCAGCCACGCGGCGGGCAAGCGGTTCGACACGGGGCAAGACTCGCGCACCAAAAGCATGGGTAACGAGTGCGCGTGTAGCGGTATGTTCAGGAGGATCCATCAGAATGAGCGAACCGGCAATGGGGTTTTTCTGCAACCACGGCTGCAGCGCCAATCCCCGACCGCCCTTGGACGAAAAAAGTAGCGGGTTCTTGAGGACGTACATGACGTCAGCGTGTCGACTGACCGCCCAAAGATTACCCGGATCGACCTGACAAACAGGCGCTGATGCCCGTAGCTCCGCATAATACGGATACGGATCTGATCGTACCTCAGGCGCGACGAAATTGAGTCGTGACATGATCGTCCTTCCCATTCGTGACCAATACCTCGACGGACTACATTCCGAGTCGCTTGAGAATTGCCTCGAGATCGTCGGAATGACTTGTGCGAGCGCCATAACGTTGGAGCCAGGAAATCTCGTGCGCTGCTGGCGCGTGGGGTCCAGTGACCATATGCACTTGCATGCCCAACTCGAGCGGGAGCGCCAAGTCCAATTCGTAAATATCCCCGCAAACCAGTACTTCTTCGGGCGTTACACCCACGCGTTGCATGATACCGGCAAGAGCGTCGAAGTATTTGCCGCGACGCGGGTATACGGGTCGTTCGAGACCCGGAAGTACCAATGTTTCAGGAACGCGGGCAAACCTTTCGTCGGCTGATTCGGCATCACTTACCACGAACTTGCGAGCGTCCCCATGCACCTCGATACGCTCGATTCCCACAGGACCCAGCGTACGCAGCTTCTTTTGCGCGGCATCGGTGCGTGCATTCGTGACGACAAACGTCGGAATGCCCGACGCCGCCAACGTTTCGAGCACTTCTTTGGCGCGAGGTCGAAATGCGGTGAGCGTGTTTTCATACGCATGATGATAAAGCGCTTGCAGAATGGCCGCTCGAGTTCGCCCGTCCTTCAAGACGCCTGCCGAATCGAATACGAGATTGGCCGTCGTCGTCGTATGAATGTACGGATCCGCGCTTGCCGGTGCAACGATACGACCTTCGTGTACCCAACCATGATTCCCAGGATTTTCGGCAATGCGTGCTGCGCACTCCTCCCATTGGGTTGGCAATTCGCGGCCCAGCAAATCAAAAACGGCGGAGCGGAAAGCATCGACGAAAGGAGCCGCTTCACGAGCTACATCCGTGAACGTACCGTCGAAATCGAGAATGACGCATTTGGTGACCAAGGGGACCTCTAGAGCAATCTGTGGTTGGGCCGCGACGCGAGGGACAAGTTCGTTTAAAGACTTGTGGTTTCGTTCGTGAAGTTTTCTCGGATCCAAGACGTAAAACGGGGTAGACGCAAGCGTTCGAGCAACGGCAAAAAAGCACGCTCGACGCGATCTTCGCGGGTTACCAGATGAAAAGGACGCACGCCAACGTCATTTGACGCCAGGACAAATGGCATCACTTCGGTTTTTCCTTCTTCAAAGGCATCACATAGCAGAGAAGCTTTTAGGTAAGCAGCCGAGATTTCCAGAAAAGCTGGTCGTATTCCGCGAATCGATCGACTGAATGGCTCGGCGATGACTCGTCTCTGTGGCGTATCTTCAAGGCCCGCGGATTCCAATTGCAAGCGGAAAAACTCCGCTGCTGATGCTCCAGGATAATGCGCTTTACGTTTTTCTCGTTCGTATCCTTCGGCCACGACCACCAGAGCATATTCTGTTCGTGCGAGCGCTTCGGCGATTTCTTTGAGCACAATGCCTGGAAATTGAAAAAATGGCAGTACGATGAGGTGGGCACGCGCGGCAACTCCGCAATGAAGGGCATGTCGTCCGCTTCGATTGCCCATCATTTCAAGCACATAAATGCGTTTGTGCGTGTACGCGTCTTCGTAAAGTCCACGTGCAATCGTGGCGCCTGCCTCGACGCCGGAAAGAAATCCGATCGCACGATCCCCAGCGAGATCGTTGTCAATCGATACGTTGACGAAACCAGCCACGGGCTTGGGATGGGTGTGATCGAGAAGTGCCTGGAGGCCCTCGAACGTGCCGTTTCCACCGATGCCGATGACGTGGGAAAACCCTTGTGTACGTATCATTTCCGCAGCGACTTGACGGTTTGTCGCTTCATGAAATCCCACGTATCGTTCACTGCGAAAATCGCAACCAGCATCGAGTACACGACGACTCATGCTTCGCGCAGGGATGCCTTTGGCAAGCATCGCGTAACGCTCGCGGCGGTTCACGATAAGTCGTTCGAACCGCAAATCGCTACGCGCTTCGTGGGTGAGCGATCGAAAACCTTCGGTCGCTGCCCACACTTCGTAACCTCGACGCGATGCCTCTTCTGTGAGTGCTACGGCGACCGATGCGTATCCAGGAGCGTCGCCGCCGTCAAAGATGAGGAGCAAGCGCCGGTCCGAAGACGGCATGGCCGCAGGAGTGCCAAATTCGACGACGTTCGTCATGCGGGGCGGGACCTAGCACGAAAGCGGCAGGGTGGGAAGAACTTGTGTACGATGTCGTGTGTCGCGTCAATCGATGTGCGCCAACACGACGACAGAATATCCCACGGCCACATCACGGCCAGGGTTATTGTACGAATGGCGTTGATCGCCGCGAAAAACGACGACATCTCCAGGAGCGACCAAGAATGTTTCTCCCGCTACGATGAGTTGAATCGCGCCCGATTCTACCGTCAAATATTCCCGTGTTCCTGGCGTGTGAGGCACACCAGTCATTCTTCCATTCGCCGGTAACTCGATGCGATCGATTTCCATCCCGGCAATCGCATCCGGCAACAACTTACGCACGATCGCTTGGCCAGGCGTACGCACTGGCAAACTTCCTTTCGTGTAATGCCGTACGACACTTCGCGGGGCGCTCAATAATTCTTCAATCGATACTTGAAGTGCTGTCGCCGCACGGTGAAGCACCGCAAGCGTAGGGTTTGCCTCGCCAGACTCGAGATGAGCCCACGTCGCTCGAGGCACATTCGCGAGTTTGGAAATTTGTTGCTGCGTAAGACCTCGAGCGTCCCGTAGCTGCTTGACATTTTTGGCCAGCGTACCCGCGAGATCTCTATCAGCGTCCATTCGTTCGCTCATCAGAGCGCATTCGATAGCGTAGAGCAAGTTTTCGACGGTGCTCGGCGATAAATTTGAACGTAGCATCTTGACCGATTGACCCATGATCGGTGATGATCGCGTCGCAGCAGCACGCGGACGAGCATCGACCCCGTTCGTTGCGCAATGCCTCCATGGTTGGTTTCAGGGGTCGGGATGGCACTCATGAACGAAACACTTCAAAAATATGTCGATACTGCCGTGCAGATCGGCATGAACGTAGGCTTGAAAATCCTTGGCGCGCTGGTGCTTTGGATCGTTGGGCGCATCGTCGTTCGCGCGATTCTCCGCATGATCGACAAGGGGCTGACCGCTAAAAAACTCGACGCCACCGTCACGCGTTACGTCGGTTCGGTAGCTGGCGTCATGCTGAACATTCTGCTTGTGTTGGCAGTGCTCAGCGTTTTCGGCATTGAAACGACGACGTTTGCAGGGTTGCTCGCGGCAATGGGTGTTGCCGTCGGTGTGGCGTGGTCGGGCCTGCTTTCGAATTTGGCATCGGGCGTGTTTATGATCGTCCTGCGGCCGTTCAAGGTTGGTGATTATGTGATCGCCGGTGGGATCGAAGGCACTGTGCATGGCGTGGGCCTGTTTGTCACGGAAATCGACACTCCCGACAACGTACGGACGTTCGTCGGCAATGGTAAGGTTTTCAGCGATACCATCAAGAACTTCTCTGCCAATTCGTATCGCCGTGTCGAACTCGTAGCGCAACTTTCCGGGGAAGCCGACCTCGACAAGGCCATTTCGACACTCAGGGAAAAACTCAAGGCGATTCCCAACGTCTCCAAAAAGCCGGAACCTACTGTCGAAGTGCTCACGTTTACGCTTGCTGGCCCCGTGCTCGCCGTGCGTCCGTTCTGCCATACCGACCATTATTGGGATGTGTATTTCGCGACGAACAAGGTCATCAATGATGAACTCGGGAAACTAGGTTTCCCGGCGCCGATGAATCCTGTGCTCGTGAAACAGCTCAAGGCGGCTTGACAACAACGTCACGAATGAGCGATCGCTTCGCGTGTAGTGCGCGAAGCGAGGCTGATCTGCAATGGAGTGGCTCGTTGGCTGCTCTGCCCCAAATCTTCTAAAAAACAAATAGGATCCAGAGCTCTAACCAGACGCTTTGGTTTTACCAGGCGTATGCTTCCGGTGCTCGACCGCCAGGTCCCGGAAAGATTCCGTCGAGCTTCTTCATGGTCTCGTCGCTCAGCTTCAAATCGAGAACGCTCACGTTTTCGTTGAGCTGTTCCACGGTGCGTGGTCCAATGATCGGACCGGTAACCGCGGGTTGCGCCAAAAGCCAGGCGAGTGCCACGTCCGCGGGCTTTTGTCCGAGCTCTGTACAAAGTCCCTCGTATTTTTCAAGTTTGTCACGGTACTTGGCAACATTTTTCTGTGCAAAGTCGCTCGTTCGCCGACCTTCGTTCATCTTTTGCAGCGCCCCTCCCAAGATGCCGCCTTTCAACGGACTCCAAGGAATGACCCCCAATCCGTACGATTGACACGCCGGAATCACTTCCAACTCAATGGTCCGGTCGATGAGGTTGTACAAACTTTGTTCACAAACGAGTCCCATGAAATGGCGCGACTTCGCGATCTCGTTGGCTTGCGCAATGTGAAATCCTGCAAAATTGGACGAACCTACGTAGGTGATTTTACCCTGCGCCACGAGCGTTTCCATTGCTTGCCACACTTCTTCCCACGGTGCGTCGCGGTCGACGTGGTGCATCTGATACAGTTCGATGTGATCCGTTTGCATTCGCTTCAACGATGCTTCGCAAGCGCGGCGAATATGCAATGCCGATAGCCTGCCTTCATTGGGCCAATCACCCATGGGGCCATACACCTTTGTTGCAATCACGGTGCGTTCACGACGACCACCACCCTGGGCAAACCAGCGTCCAATGATGTTCTCCGTAATGCCTTCGCCCTTTTTCCAGCCGTAAACATCGGCCGTGTCGAAAAAATTGATGCCCAGTTCGAGCGCGCGGTCCATGATCCGAAAAGAATCTTCTTCGGTCGTTTCCGGACCAAAGTTCATGGTTCCGAGGCACAATCGACTAACTTTGAGAGCCGTGCGGCCGAGACGCGTATATTGCATGGCCGCACCCTACACGAAAAGAATCGGATTGTCCATGGTTCGGATTGTCCATGGTTCGGAATGTTCATGGTGTTGATAAACCGGGGTTTCACCCCATGCCCCACGAGGGCTTCTCGCCCTCGACCCCGCAAGGGCCCAGGCCCTTGACCCATGCATTGGTTCGTCCGCTTCGCGTCCAATTTTAGAACTGAGCATTGATCACATCTCCATTTCCACAACGACAGCCCTGGGAGAGGGCCATTTCGCGGCGTTCGCGGGGGCGCCGCTGTCTGAGCCCGAGCTTGGGCGGGCGAGTTCGGGGTCCCGCGGGCGCCGAGAAATGGCTCGCTCCCGGGCGGCCCACGCAAAAGACCACGGTTTTCAAGAAAAAGATGTGACGAATGGCCAGAATTTTAGAACAGGGAGAGTTGTTTTGGCGCGCCAATCACGTCGTCGAAGTCTCGATTGCTCACGAACCGCAAGATCGAATCTGCCACCGGACGTAATTCTTTGGTGATGTAATGCTGATGGTCCGGAGGCGCCGTCAACGCATTTGCCGGCTCCGGACCGTGTCTGGTGACGACATACAAGACGGTTCGTCCGGGCGCATCCAGCGACCGCCGGGCCGCTTTCACATGCGGTGGGGTCGTTTTCGTATACGCATCGAGCGGCTTTCGTAGCGCCTTTTGTAATACGAGTTCATGGTCGTTACGACCTGCGCGTACGTCGGCGACAAAACCACGCACGAAAGGCTCTACTGGTTTGTCATGGAATACATACTCGAGCAATTCGCGCTGAAAACGTCGCACCAGAGGACTCGCGTCTCGTCGCACCGCTTCGAGACCAACGATGTCGATTTCCGAGCCATTCGGTGTCGATAGCAGTCCGGCATAACGTTTTTTGCTGCCTTCCGCTCGACCTCGCAATTCGGGCAACAACAGCCGCGTATAGACCTTCTGTAATGCCAAATCGAGAAAGCTTTCGACCGCGAAATCTTCGCGTAAGGCGTGGGCCAAGTCCGAGGAAATCCGTTCGCGCAGTTCTTCCGCCAACGCGCGGGCTCGATCGGGATCCGCTTCTCCCATATCGACGAAAATCGAATCTGTGTCGCCGTAAAGCACTCTGTAGCCGTTTTTTGCCACGGATCGGGCCGCCGAACGAATGACGTATTGACCAGCAATGGGAATGGCATTAGCGACGACCGGACTAAAAAGACGCGAAGCCGACGTTCCAAGAACCCCATACATGGAATTCATCAATATTTTAATAGCGTATGCGCGGCGCTCGTCACCCGCTTTGCGTGCCAATGTGCGTTCATCCAAAAGATTGGCCACGAGTTCTGGAAAAATGCCCGCAGGGCCTCCCGCGGAGCCTCGACGAAATGAAGCTCCGCTCGGCGTGACGATGACATCAAAATGTTTGCCTTTGGGATCCATTTCGCCGACAAATGTGAGCGGGTCGATTTGAAACGTGCGAATGATACTCGGATACAAACTCTTGAAATCGTAGACCGCGACATTACGGTAGATGCCGGGCAGGGCATCGAGCACGAGCCCCCCCGAAATGGGCTCGAGTTGGTTGATGGTGGGCACGGACGGCGCGACGCGACCACGTGTGCGTAACACGTGCAGATACAACGAATCAATCGCGGCGATTTGCCCGCCAATACGATCCGGCGGCAGCCCCGTGAGTAAACTCCTCTCCACCGCCAATTCCACGAGCGACAATTTTGTCAAAATGTCGCGAACCAGGCGCGCGTCTTCTAAATTGTATTCAGCGAGCAACGCGGGATCGTGCTGAAATGACGATTCAATTTTGGCACCACGATCATCATGTCCAAACAGTTTGCCGCGGCCCAAAATGGCTCGTGATGCTGTTTCGAGGCGGTAATCATCCAGTTTCACGAATGCGCCACGGACGAGTGCCAGGCCATCGAGCACCGATCGTCCCGGAACGAATGCTCGCGCTTCACGTGTAAAACCGGGATCTCGACGAATCGTGACGCCGCCACCTCCACGACCGAGTTCACATTGAATCTGCGCGCGTTTGCAAAA
This sequence comes from Polyangiaceae bacterium, assembly GCA_031415295.1. GTDB lineage: Bacteria > Myxococcota_A > Polyangia > Polyangiales > Polyangiaceae > Polyangium. The sequence goes on from JANORL010000148.1 coordinate 24,210, forward strand.
ATCGACAATGGCTGGCAAGTCAAAATCCGGCACGTTCCAGCCGGTCAAGACGTCCGGATCCGCGATTCGTACGTGGTCGAAAAATGCAAGCAGCAAGGATCGTTCGTCCTCAAAAAGATCCACATACGCGGGGAACGGTTTGTGTTCACCATGGCGACCAACGTGACTGGCGTGAATGAGAAAAACGCGATCTCCGCCCGCCCCTGCTGACGCAATCGAAAACAATTGTTTCCCGTCGAGACTCGTTTCGATATCGAACGACAAGACTGTCAAGTGCGGGACAAACCTGGCTGGTGCCAAACGCGGGTTCTTGTACACTCGACCGAGGCGCCCGCGATCTTCTCGGTTACCTTCGATGGAAAACGACCCAAAGATCCCTTGGTCGATGAGCCATCGCTGGACGAATCGCACGTCGCTCTCAAGTGGCTCGAGAGATGCATGCGCGAGTTTGTCGCGTAATTCCCCCAGACGTTCAGGGTTTGGCGCTTCGATTCTGACGACGGGTTCGCCATCGAATGCCCGAAGGTTCGTCGGCTCCAAACGGGCGCCCGTGATACGAGCGGCTTGTGCCCAATCATGCTCACGGACGAACAGGTAGGGCCGGACGCGGTCGTCCAAAATGAGCACGCGATCACCATTTTCGAGCACCGCATGCAAACGCACTTCAGTCCGATCGTCGAAGGACCGGTAGGTGGTCGTCAGGAGAAACCCGCGTTCAGCCATGGAGAGCGTTCGTCGGAACGTGATCGTTTGCCGACGAGATTGGTAAAGCACGTCTAGCACGCGATGGCAAGATTGTTGTCAAAGCACGTTGGGGAGCAGGACCATGAAAATGGCGTGCGGCCAAACTGTTATGTAGTAGAGATATTCAAAGAGTGATTGGATCGCTGGCAACGAACAGAAGATTGCCGCGGATGGCTTGCCTTTATCTCCCTCATCTCGCCGTGCGAATCCTCCCGTCTCCGGCGTCCGGTTCATCGACGTCTTCACGGCGCGAGAATGGATCCTCGCAAAATGTTTTCCACGCGTCGCGAATCGCCGTAGCTTTCGCGCCTGAAAAATGGTCACGCCGAATCTGTTCCATGATGGCTCGACCTTTCCACATGTCGAAAACATTGGCATTTTTAGGCCGAAGATCGCATCGATAATCGGCATGCAGATTGGCTTGATCTTCACCCGCTTTCCACGTGAGCAATTGGTTTGCCGCCAAAGCGTCATTCATTCGCGTCATGAAAAATTCGAGCGTTCGTTTGATGACGCCCCCTTTCGGTGATTCTGCAGGAGCTGGTGGAACGGCATTGGAAGCAATCACGAAATCCGCGCCAATCTCCCGCAAATAGCGGCTCGGTACGTTGGCGATGAAAGCCCCATCGACCAACAGTTGCCCGTTCAACCGAAATGCGGCAGCGACTGGAGGCATCGTCCCGCTCAGACGTACACCAAGCCCCACAGTGCCATGTTCTTCAGTACGTTCACGATGTGTCGTCAAGTTACTGCTGATCGGGTAAAACGGAATTTCAGTCGTTCCTAGGCCAATCGGCTTTCCACGGTTGATCCCCATGCGGCGAAGCTGATCGTTAATGAACCATTCGATGGTCGCTGCCGTAACGAATGCGAACATCACCGTGCGCATCAAAGGACTCGTCACCGTGGCCACGAGCGGAGAAAAGGAGCTTGTCGCATCCAGCGAATTCTCCTCGATAAGGCGTTCAAGCGCCTTCCAGCCTCCCGCTGCATAAAGACCCCCGACAATGGACCCGAATGACGCGCCCGTGATATAATCAATGGGAACGCCTTGTTCTTCGAGGTTCTGAATGAGCGCAACGTGGCAATATCCCCAAGCTCCACCGCCGCCCAGAGCCAAACCAACGGTTCGTCGCGTAACCACTCGCGCCAATCTTTCGAGCACCCGCCTGAATGGCAAATTCGGAGCGCCGGGCCCCACGAGCGCATACGGTCCGTGTGTATCGTTCAGTGCGGCACCTTCGGGATCATCAGGAGCACGCACGATTTGACGTCGGTGTTGAAAATCGGTATTGTCCTGCGCTTCAGGCAATCCCCCCAGCGTCGTCGCGATTTGCTGGCGGGCAGCGTCGGGCAACAGGGGTAAACATTCACCATAACGAGCCTGGTTCATGGCGCGAGTCATTCGTTTATGCTCGTCCTCCATATATTTCGGCGTCATTCGCTCGACCCACACCAGGCGCGGTGGTTCGACGTCGCTAAATTGAT
>JANORL010000149.1:0-19843 GCA_031415295.1 Polyangiaceae bacterium
GCTACTCGAAGCGATCGAGCACAAAGTGGCAGGGCAAGATATTCGGGCAGCGCCGGCGTTGCCTCGAGCGCCGGTCATCGACCTTTTCGATGCATTGCGGCAAAGTTTGAAAAAGGAGCCTGAATCCGCGGCACTGCAAGAAGCACCGCTTTCAGAACATCCGGCCGCTGTCGAATCGGGTCCTGGAATAAAGAAAGCAGCGCTTCGGCGAGCAACAAAAGAGCGCGAACGTAAAGCCGGATAAGATCGTGAAAAGCCGTCAAACGGAAGCCATAGGCGTTTAGACCGAGCCTCGACAAAAGCGCGTTCAATCCACATCGGCAGTATCATTTTGCATCCGGACATGAAACGATGTCCACGCAAGAGGAGAATATGCCGATGAAGAATTCGACCCAAGCAATCACGTTGGGAATGACGATAACGTTGGGAGTGATGCTCGCTGCCGCCCACGCTGGTTGCAGTGCATCGCCAGCGGGCAATTCGGGGGGCGCTGCGGGAGCGGGTGGCGATGGCTGGGGGAACTCGACGGGTTCGGCCACGGGTGGCACCGGCCAAGGTGGCGATGGTGGGGGCATTTTCATTCCGGATTCGGGTCCTCCATGTGACAACCTCGAATGCAATATTCCGACATGTAATGCGGGACAAACGACCAAATTGACAGGAGTCGTTCATGCGCCAACGCCTCCGCAATATGGGGCAGCGGATCCGTTGTACAATGTTGTCGTATATGTTCCGAATGCGGGCCTCGATCCATTGAAGGAGGGGGTGACGTGTGATCAATGCGGAGCGGCGTTGTCCGGCAAACCCATAGCCGTTACGACCACCAATGCGAAGGGCGAGTTCGAACTGGTTGACATTCCGGCAGGTATGAACATTCCGCTCGTCGTGCAGATTGGCAAATGGCGTAGGCAAGTGGTGATTCCCGAGGTCGTGGCGTGTCAAACGATGGCGCTTCCTGACGAACTTACGCGTTTGCCGAGGAATCAGCAAGAAGGGTCGATTCCGCGGATTGCCGTTGCGTCGTCTCCGTACGATGCCGAAGAATGCATTCTGCGCAAAATTGGCGTCGACGACAGCGAATTCACGGCTGGCGGCGGTAGCGGTCGAATTCACATTTACAAGGGTAATGGAGCGACCGTTGCGGGTGCATTGCCAATGGACCAGTTGTGGGGCAGTCTGGATGTCCTCAAGCAATACGACATGACGTTGTTCCCCTGTTCGTCCGTAGCGACTGGGAATGCGGGGGCCATGCAAAACGTTCATGATTACGCGGATGCTGGTGGGCGCGTTTTCGCGACGGACCTGAGTTATCCATGGTATACGAACGGGCCGGCTGATTTTCAAAGTACGGCGCAATGGGTCAATTGGGGCGGTATTGGAGTCAATCCATTGCCGGCGACGATCGATCAAACGTTCCCCAAAGGGCAAGCGCTTGCGCAATGGTTGCTCAACGTTGGAGCGACGCCCGTGCTAGGCAGTATCGATCTGCATGAAACGTATCATGTTGTCGATGCAGTCAATGCACCAACGACGCGCTGGCTTTATTCGACGAGTCCCGCGACAGTGCAAACGCTTTCGTTTAATACCCCCGTGGGTCTTCCGGCGGAACAACAATGCGGTCGCGCGGTATATTCGAATTTCCACATTGCGAATGGAAGCGCAAGCGGCACATTCCCTCAGGAGTGCTCGTCGGCCCCGCTAACGGCACAAGAAAAGGTCCTCGAATTCATGCTTTTCGACTTGGCGTCTTGCGTACAAGATGACACGCTCGATCCGATCCCGCCGCCCAAGTGATGATTTCGCATCCGTCGAGTTGAGGTTCGTCCAGCCATTTCGTCGTGCGTCTACCAAGTTTCATGGTAAAGACGCCTGGCCATGGCGGACGAAAAAGCTGAAGAAGCAAAAAATAAATCATTACGAACTGCATCCCTGGGGCGGCTTTTTGCGCTGGCAAAGCCCGAAACGTCACGTTTGGCGGTCGGCACGGTGTTCCTCGTCATCGGCGCGTTGACGGGACTTTTGGTGCCGCAACTGTTTCGCGTGATTCTCGATAGCGCTGTCGGTCAAGCAGATGCAGGCTGGACCATCGACCGCGCGGCGCTCGTGCTCGTCGGACTTGCCGCATTACAAGCTGTGTCGACGGCCATTCGTTTTATACTTTTCACGAGTGCTGGCGAACGCGTTGTGACGCGCTTGCGTAAAGAATTGTTCGAGCATTTGTTGGCGCAAGAAATTGCATTTTTCGACGATCATAAAACGGGCGAATTGACGAGCCGTCTTTCGGCCGACACGACGCTCGTGCAAAATGCCGTCAGTGTAAATATATCAATGGGATTACGTTTTGGTGCGCAAGTGCTGGGGGCCATTGGGTTTCTCGTGTATACGTCGCCGCGGCTCACGGCGGTCATGTTGGGTGTCGTGCCACCGGTGGCTCTGGGTGCAGTTGCGTATGGTAGGCGCGTGCGAAAATTAGCTCGTGAAGCTCAAGATGCATTGGCCCGAGCCAATGAAGTTGCCGAAGAAACGATTGCTGGAATTCGCACGGTGCGCGCATTTGCGGCGGAACGAGCCGAAGGGAATCGATATTCAACGGCAGTATGGGACGCATTTGCCATCGTCTGGCGGCGTATCCTGACGAGTGCGGCTTTTATGAGCGTATCGAGTTTTGCGGCTTTTTCCGCATTGGCGCTGGTTTTATGGTATGGCGGGCGTTTGGTGGAGCGTGGACAGATGACTCCGGGCGGGCTGACCTCCTTTTTGATTTATACGCTCACTGTGGCGTTGTCTCTTGGAGGCATGAGTGAACTTTGGGCCGATTTGATGCGCGCGTCGGGAGCTGCGGAACGCGTATTCGAATTGCTCGATCGCCAGGCGACCATTCCGTTGTCGGATGGCACGAAACTCGATGAAGTGCGGGGGCATGTCGAATTGCGCGCCGTGTTTTTTGCGTATCCGTCACGTCAAGATATGCCGGTATTGCGTGATGTGAGTTTGGAGCTCTTGCCGGGGGATGTCGTGGCGCTCGTGGGGCCTTCTGGGTCGGGTAAATCGACGATTGCGGCGCTTTTATTGCGGCTCTACGATCCTGGCCACGGGCAAGTGATGCTCGATGGCCACAATTTGCGCGATTTGTCACCGGAATGGCTACGACAGCGTATCGGCGTCGTCGCCCAAGAACCGCTCTTGTTTTCATGTAGCGTTGCCGAAAATATTCGTTATGGCAGGACGAACGCATCGGACGAAGATGTGATTGCCGCGGCGAGGATGGCCAATGCGCACGAATTCATCACGAAGTTTCCCGAGGGGTATGGGACGCTCGTCGGTGAACGCGGGGTCAAACTGTCCGGGGGGCAAAAACAACGTGTGGCCATTGCGCGAGCGGTCTTGAAGGATCCACGCATTTTGGTGCTGGACGAAGCCACGAGCGCTCTTGATGCCGAAAGTGAACACCTGGTCAAAGAAGCGCTGGAACGATTGATGAAGGGGCGCACGACGCTCATCATTGCGCATCGTTTGTCGACGGTCATGGGTGCCGATCGAGTGGTCGTATTGCAAGATGGAGTCATTGCGCAAAGCGGCGATCACGCGTCGCTCATGCAAGAGGGTGGCCTTTATCGAAAACTTGTCGAACGGCAGCTCGAAGGAGGCCACGTGCCCGCGCTTCAGGCGAGTGTGTGAGAAGGGCCACCACGCCAAACTTTTTTGACATTTTTTAAAATTTTACGCAACTGGGACCTGGCTCGTTTCGATAGAGGGGCATGAAACAAAACATCTTGCTCACGAGTCTGGTCGTTGTTGGTTTCGGTTGTCAGCAGTTGGCCGAGGTACGCGATACGCGCGAAATCCCGGTGCAACACATGCCTGAGAATGAAGAAGCGGCTGCCGAAGAAACCGCCATGCCGATCGTGGGTTTTACGCCATTGGGAGCAGTCGTCATTTTTGACGGACAAACGGGAGAGATCAAAAGTACCGCGGAAGGAGGCGGCGGAACGCCACGTGATGTTGCTATGGATCCGTGGCGCAAGGGAGTTTGGGTATTCGAGGAAAACGAAGATGCGTCGGGGGGCGAGATTCGTTTTTGTCCGCTGGAGAAACCGTTTGGCGTAGGGAAATCAATCACGCTGCGGACCGAGTTGCGACCTTGCGAACATGCGGTATGGATCGACGGGATTGCGGCTCTTATGCCGACGCAGGACGGGTTGTGGGTATTCGAGGACGGTATTGGTGGACCACGGTGGAAGGTGCTTCGATCTGGTCAAGCGATGCCGAGCGCGAGTGCGCCGCGACCGGCTTCGATACGAATGGAGAATGGCGAAATCGAGGCGTTTTCTTATGGTTTCCAAAACGATCGGTTGTTGATGCTCCAAGCGGATGTGGGTCATGCGGGGCCCGAAGTCGTTCAGCAATTCGATTGGGGTGGACCTGACGGGTATCCCCCGACAGCTCGTTATGCCTGGTTGTCGCATGACGCGGGGCTTCTGTTTGACGCAGTGAGCAATGCGTTGACGGTTCGTCGGATCACAGGAGGTGAAACGGGTTTGACCAAGACGATCAATGTGGGCATTCCGGTGCCGCGTATCGAAGCGGCGGTCGGGGTTGGTTTGTCTACGTTGGTGCTCGGCAAGGACGCGTTGTGGATTGTCGAGGCGCGACCTGCTGGCGTCGAGCTGATGTCGGGTTTGTGGCTGAATGGTGACGTGCGTGATTCGCCCTTGTTTTTTTCGCGGGACCTGTTCGTCGCATCGGGCCGGGCATTCGTCGGGACCGACCGAGGAGTACGTGCCGTCGGATTGGAAAGCGACAGTGATGTTGTCGTAAACGTGTTTCTGGACGAACAGTTCGTCGGGGAGGGGTTGCGCGGGCCGCTCGATGGGATTCGCCCGGACGGGACGTAATGGTATTTTCGGGAAAGCGTAAATAGTTGCGGACGAGGTCTCTGAAAGGATGTACCGTAAAATTCGTGATTACTTACCGCTTTCCCGTTCACCTTTTGTTGGGCTCGGTTGTTGCGGCTGGATGTTCCCAGGAGTGGATTGCGACGCCAAGCAATCCACTCCCGGTGCTCGACATCGACGATGTCGGAAAAACCGGCGGTGCGGGGGGAACCGGCGCAACCGGCGGCGTAGGTGGTAATGGTGCCACCGGTGGGAATGGCGGTTCTGGCGCCGCGAGTGTTTGTGTACCCGACCCTGGGACCCCTGAAATTGTCAAAGCGGGAAGTGATCCGGGCAAGTTGGTCCTGGTCGGATGTGTTGTAACACCGCAAGGCCCGATCAATGGTTCGGTCTTCATAAGCAGTGACACCATTCAATGCGTCGGTGCGTCATGTGTCGATGACGCGAAGGCGACTGACGCGACGGTGGTCAGGACGCACGGCGTCATCATGCCGGGCATGATCGATACGCACAACCACATTCTCTTCGATATCTTTGACGAAAACGATTGGTCGCCCACAAAAATCTACGAGAATCATGATCAGTGGCCGCAAGAACCACGTTATAGCGCCATGGTCGATGCGAAACAATACTTGAATGGGGAACTCGCCATTCCTGGTCCGAACGGCATGTCGGCGAAAATCGCGACTCCGCTCGGCTGCGAAATGAACAAATACGGTGAGATGAAGGGGCTCGTGGCCGGGACGACCAGCATCGTCGGGTCTGCCAATCCGCTCGACAAAATCTGTTATGGTTCGATCGCACGAACCATCGATCAGAAGCCGAATGATTTGGATTCGGACAAGGTTCAAGCCGCGACACTCACTCCGTCGAGTGCGACCGCCAATTCGGTTTGTCAAAAATTTGCTGATGATTTAACCGACGCTTATGTCATTCACCGTGGCGAAGGGGTCGACGACAAGTCGCGTGCTGAATTCGACGAGCTCGGTACGCTCACGACGGAGCCCGGTTGTCTTTACGCGCCGGAAACGACGGTCGTTCATGGCACAGCGTTTGGTGCACCGGAATTCAAGATCATGGCCGACAACGGCATGAGCCTGGTGTGGTCGCCGCGGTCGAACGTATTTTTGTACGGAGCGGGAACTGATTACACGAAAACGACGGACGTGAAAATGGCGCTGGGATTAGGCATCAACGTCGCGCTTGCCCCGGATTGGTCGCTGGGCGGTAGTCCGAACTTGCTCTCGGAATTAAAATTCGCTGAAGAAGTCGACAAAAATCGCTGGAATGACGAACTTTTGTCGAGCGAGTTACTCGTTCAAATGGTGACGATAAACGCGGCCAAGGCACTTGGGCTCGATGCGGTCCTCGGTTCGCTCGAAGTGGGCAAAAAGGCTGACGTGACGGTCATTTTGGGGGATGTGGTCAAACCTTACGAGACCATCGTCGCGGCTCAACCAAGCGACGTTTCGCTGGTCGTGGTTAATGGCGTGGCATTGTATGGCGATCAAGTGCTCAAAGAGGTGGGGCCGAAAGGGGCCATTTGCGAAATTCTCGACATTTGCGGCGCGCCAAAGTTTGCGTGTGTAGCGGAATCCGTGGGAACAGACACGGACAAACTAAAACAAACGTGGCAAGAAATTACGACGACGCTGACGACGGAACTCGAGAAATACGATGCCGTCAATATGTCGGCCTGGGATTTCGCCCCGCTCACGCCGCTTGCGACATGTAAATAACTCTGATACACCTTGAGCCTTTTTGGTTCGACCGCATCGCGGACGAACCAATGCAAGGTCCAGGGCTGGCCCTGGCGCCGGTCCAGGGGCGCGGAGCCCCTGGTGGGTCTGGGTGAAACCCAGTAAACCCCCAATAAATGCGCTCTTAAAGCGTCAAGAGCCAAATCCAGCTTGCCGCGCCAAACAAGACGCCGCTCGCGAGAATCACGCCAAACCCGCCGAAAAACGCCCATTGCGCTCGAGGGTATTTCTGCGCAATCGCCCAAATCAGGGCGGCAATGTGTAACAAAAGGAAAACGACGCCAGCGGGCCATGCGACGCGATGAAGAACGAATTCGCCGATGGCTTTGTCGTTGTTCGCGATGTTGTCGAGCTGCTTGAAGTTCAAATGCGTGACGACCGGCATTGACGCAACTGCCCAAAGGAATGCTAATGGATAGGCGAACAAGTGGCCGGCAATGAATCGAGCAATGAACACGGCGTAACTGAATTTTGCCTTAGGATCCGCATTCTTGGAAGAGGCAAAAATCCTGTCTTCCGGTGCTGCATTCACGGCGTCACCGTGAAACAGGGAGTTTACGGTAACGATTGAAGAGTGCTGTTTGTCGATTGGTGAGATCGATTCTGTGGCCGCGAATCATCACGGCCGTGGGATACGAGCTGGTTTCGAGGGGATCGCCAGACCAAACGACGACATTGGCAATTTTTCCGGGCGTGAGTGTACCATATTGAGCGGCCATGCCAAACGCTTCGGCGGGAGCACGTGTAATGGCACCAATGGCGGCTTCATGCGGCAATCCCGCGCGTACTGCATTTCCCGCGAGCTGCCGGAGCTTGCGCGCGTTATGCGTGTCGTTCGTGGTGATGACGACGGCGACGCCTGCCGCATGCAAAAGCGCAGCATTGTCGTTACGGGCACCGAGTTTGTCGAAGGAGGTCGGTCCGGGTAGAATGGGATTGACGAGCACGGGGACTTTGGCCGCAGCGAGCTGAGGGGCGACTTTCCAAGCCTCTGCGCCACCGGCAACAATGGGCCGTAGGCTGAATTCCTTGGCGAGCTGCAATGCGGCGAGAATATCGGACGCGCGTTGGACATGAAAAACCACCGGAATTTTCCCGGCGAGCGCATTCGTAATGGCTTCGAGGTCCAGACGGCTTGCTGCAAAATGCCGGCTTTGATTACGCTCCCATGCAGCCCTGTTTTTTCCGAACGTACGGCCGTCGTCGAATGCTTCGCGTGCGCGAAGCAGGGCGCCCGCTGCTCCGCCGTGGTTACCGTCGAGACTTTCGTCGAGGTGCACGTGCAGAGCCAGTTCGGTTCGTCCCAGTGTTTCATCGCGTGTTGCGCCGTCGAGATCGGCCCAGGCGGATTGTCCGGAAAAAAGACCGCCACTAGGAACGACACCGACAGACGTAATGCCTTGCGAACGAGTAATACCGACGACGATGCTTGCGGGGTTGTATCCGTCTGCCGCGCGAAATGCTGCGCGAATGGGATCTTCGCCGCCGCGATCGTCGGTGTGGGTGTCGTCTTCCAGCGATACTTCGACGAGCCCAATCGATGTCAGCGTATCGATGAAGCCCGGTGTGACGATACTGCCTCTGGCATCAATGGTCGTGACGCCTGCGGGAACGGCGAGTCCTTTGGCGATTTTCTGAACGAGCCCTTTTTCAATAAAAATCGTCGCGTCTTCGATGACTTCGCCCGTGCCCGTGTGAACACGTCCACCGACGATCGCCATGGGCGCTACTGCAATGGGTGTCGTGGCTGTTGGTTTGGCTGGGCCAGGTATCGGTTGTGCCGGAGCGTCGATTGCGCCAAGCGATACGGCGAAACAAACCAGCGCCATCGCGGGTACTCGAATACAGGCGTATTTGCTCACGGTGCACCTCCAGGCAGCAACAAAGATTCGCCCCCTGTATTTTGGCCGAGCTCGAAATCGCTCCATGGTGGGCGCTTTTTACCTTTGTCGAGAATCGTGATCCCATCGATCCATACGCGTTCGGCCGAAGCGTAGACAGAAAATGGGTGACGATTCCATAATACGACATCGGCGTCTTTGCCGACCTCCAGCGTGCCCGTCTGGTCTTGAATGCCGAGGGCCCAAGCAGGATTGGCCGTGAGCCAGCGAATGGCGTCTTCGTCCGTTACAGCAATGCCCGCTTGCCGTCCGGCGCCGACGGCTTTGCCGACTTCTTGGTTCATACGTTGAATGCCTTCGGGCGAATCGGTATGCAAAATGGGTATACCGCCAGATTCTTGGATAAGCGCCAGATTTTCAGGAATTCCGTCGTACGCCTCCATTTTGAACCCCCACCAATCGGCCCACGTGGAAACGGAAATATTGCGCTTTGCCAAAATGTCCCGGATTTTGTAGGCTTCGAGCGCATGGTGAAAGCTGCGAATGGAGAAACCCATTTCGTCGGCGAGTGAAAGCATGGCTAGCATGTCATCGGCGCGATAACAATGTACGTGAAGCATGATTTTGCCCTTCAATACGCCAATGAGAGTTTCTTTGGCAGGATCGCGGGACGGTGGCGTGCCAGGCACACTCGGTACCGGAGCAAGGAGCGGTTTGTCCCAACCTTTTTGCCAATCGACGCACGTGGTCAAATACGGATCCGCTTTGCATTCGGCTTGTTGCCTTTTGCGTGCTTCGACTTCCGCGGCGAACGTTGTAACGGCTTTGTCGTCGTCGTCCCGTCGTTTCGTTTCGGCGGCTCGAAAACGTGTCCATTCGTCTTCGTGTTTCTTGGCGTCGAGAAATGCTTTGCGTTGCATTGCTAGATTACCCATTCGCGTACCGGGAGCCGAATGTCTTTGTTTTCCGTACACCCGTTTGGGGTTTTCCCCACAAGCCATCTTGAGACCGTCTGGCGCGCCGCGGAAATGCATGAACTTGGGGGAAAGCGCGGGTCGCAATTTCAGCGTAATAGCCCGTCCACCGACGAGATTCGCGGATCCAGGCAGAATCTGAAACGTCGTCACACCTCCAGCGACGGCACGTTCAATCGCGGGATCTTGCGGCCAAAATGCATCGGCCGTGTGAACATCGGGTGTGACGGGTGATGTGGCTTCGTTGCCATCGTCGTGCGCCGTCGTATTAGGCATTGCGTACACGCCCACATGCGAATGTGTGTCGATAATGCCGGGTGTCACGAACTTCCCAGTCCCGTCGACAACTTGTACCCCGTCGGGTGCAGGGATGTCGAATTCCGAAATCGCGGCAATCTTCCCATTCGTGAGCAAAATGTTGCCACGGGGAATGGTTTTTCCCGTTGCCAACATCAACGTCGCGTTGCGAATGAGTACCGGCGTAATGGTGGACGGCAGTGGCGGTTCTTGCCAATCCGCTGCATTCGGCGCTTCCCATGGAAAAGGCGGGAATGCCGATCGGGTGGTACCGGACCATTTTTCAACGGAATCCGCAGAAGGCGCGGCTGCCGGAGGGCCATTCGACGCGCACGATGCAACAGCCATGAACAACGGCAGCCAGACACGCTGGCGACAGGAAGAAACACGCATCGCTAGGGACGCTACCACACCCAGACGAAGCAACGATGGGCACGTGCAAAAGCTGCGCGCAGAATCACGGTAGTGCGACGTTTTTCTCGGTCTCGAGCGGTCGACGCGCCACGACGAGTACGTTCGAGAACGGCGTCGAGCCCCATGCAGGCACGACGTTGCAAAAAAAACCACGTGTTACGAGTCGTGAAGCGATCTCGCGTGCCGGTCGAAATCGCACGCGTTCGCCGCGGTTGAATCGTACGGCCGTGAAGATCTTCTCCTCGAGCAGCGTCGCCCAGCTTCTCCATCCGCTTTCGGTGTCTGCTTCGCGCACGAGGAGACGTCCACCAGGTTTCACGTGATCCGCAGCGCGATCGAGGATCGCGTTCTGTTCGTCGATGCTGAAGTAGTGCAGAAGATCGATCAGCAACACCGTGTCGGCAGGTGCAGCTCGGAACGTGCGCGCGTCTTCCGTTTCGAACGTCGCGTGTGCTTCACGTGCGCCGTCGGGACGTGTTTCCGCGGCGCGTCGTGCATGCATGATCTTCGTGTTGTCCCAATCGACACCGTGGGCTTGCGTCGCACGTCCGAGTTCGAGGAGCAGAATGGGCAGTTGTCCTCGTCCGGTACCGATGTCGAGCACGTGGCCAAGAACATGTTCGCGGTCGCCTTCGACGTTAGCGATGAGGCGCGCGATGGGATCAACGGCGAGCTTGATGCGTACGTAGTGAAATTGACTTTTCTCGGCTGCCGAAGTGCTTTCAGGAGCGGCGTAACGAGAAGCAACGCGTTCGGTCGCCTGCAGCCACGAGGGAGCGTCAGCAGGCAAGCGATACGGCGGTCGCAAACTCGTTGCAGGTCGAACGATTCGTTTGACGGAAACGAACGACCAGGTGCAAACGAAACCTGCGATCGCCAGTCCGACGCCAACGATTGGAGCACCAACGATCAAGTGTCCGGCGAAATCGATGAGCGCTCCGTAGCCTGCTTGGATCTCACGATCGAGGCGCGGCCAATGCCCCGTGCGCACGCGTCCGCCGACTTGGACTTCTGCTGTGAGCAGAGCCGGAGCGAAAAACGGATTCGAGATGTTGGCGGCGACATACGCGAGAACGGCGTGAAGACGGAGCTTCAGGCACACGAACAATACAAGCAGCAGATGCAAGCCGAAGACTGGTTGTGAGCCGATAAAAAGACCGACGGCGACCGCTGCACCGAGGCGTGCGGGGGTGAGGTCTTCGCCTTCGAGATCACGAAAAGCGCGTTTACATTCCTCGCGCCAGAAAGAAAACGTTGCCAAGGTCGTTCGCGATCAGAGGTTTGTCGCGTCTTCGCTCGCGACGTGTATGCGGCGAGAAACGCGCGAGTTACGCTCGTCTTCGATGCGCCGTAGATGCATCTTGGCCGCCTTGTTTCCTGGATCAGCCGAGAGCGCCGCGCGGAACGAGACGACTGCGCGATCGGGTGCTCCAAGGGACAACATCGTGAGGCCGAGGAGCACGTGCGCGGGTGCGTAGCGTGGGTTTGTCAAAATGGCACATGCGAGGTGTTCACGCGCGAGCGCATGGTTGGCTTGATCGCGGTACAGACATGCAACGCGCGTGTGTAGATCGGGGAAATCCGGGCATAAATCGATGGCTCGGTGCAGTTCAGCAATCGCTTCGTGGGCACGTCCCGCATCGAGGTACGACGTGGCGAGGTCGGCGTGTTGGTTGGCGATTTTGCCACGCACGAATGGGTCCGCCATCGTGCCCGTGTGCCCCGACTGCAAGTGATCGTAGGTGTTGCGAGCCGCTTCGTATTCGCCGCGATCCGCATGCGCGATGGCGAGGTTCAAGACTGCTTCGGTGTACCGCGGGTTCAGCTCTACCGCGCGTTCAAAGTGTTTCGTGGCTCCGATGAGGTCGCCATAACCATGGAGGATCATCCCCAGCATATTGTGCACGTCGGGGTAATTGCCTTGAAGCTCGAGCACTTGACGCAGAGCGGGCTCAGCGACGCCGTAATCGCGGCGTCCGTAACTTTCACGCGCAATTCGAAGCAAATTCTCGCGGCGTTCGTGCATGGGTCGAGCTTACGTCGGCAACTTTCGATCCGCGAATTAGTGGCGCAAAAAGCGGCGTATCGAGTCGAGTTACGAGCGGAGGGCGCATGTTCGACATGCGTGCGCTTTACTTGCAGTCCGCGTTTTGGCGCGGTACGTCCCCACGTGTGGAAGACGCACCGGAACCGATGATTCCTGTCGCAGATCGCAAGGGCTCGAGAGCGGACGACATGGACGAAGCGTCGAACCTCCACGCTCCGATCATCAAAGATCCTTTGGAGCCTGCGACGCTCACGAAACCTCCTCGTCTTGTCGTGCCACCGGGTCGACGTGATTTGGGTCGACGTGAAGTGCTAGGACCGCCAGCTGCTCCGCGTGGACCGTTTTCCGGTTTGGCGAGTGGTCCAAATGCTGGCGGGCAGAACGGGCTCGGTTCGGGCCTTGGTGCGTCTCTACGAACCATGCCGCGCGTACATGCGGGCGTCGTGCTGTCCCCGCGCATGACGGCGATCTTCGGTAGTTTGTTTGGTTTGGCCACGGTGACGTCGATCTTCGCGCTGCTCATTCAAGTCGTTCCTTCGCGGGACGAACGCGCAGTCGTCGCGAATGCGGGGCTGACGCATCGATTGGGAGATTCACCGGACCAACCCGAAAATCCTGCCGCAGCCGCGCCCAAGAAGCGCGAGCGCGTCGTGGTTCCAGGTCCGTGGCGCTTGTCCGAACTGAGTAAAGATCCATCGGTCGAGATCTCGTCTGGAACGATCGGATCCAAGTCGTTCATCGATGCTCTGGCCGAGAAAAACGTTCCGAAGGCACAGTCCTACCGCATCATGAAAGCTTTCGACGAAGTGCGGAAGTTCGACAAATGCGGCAAAAAGGATCGTTATTCCGTCGCCATGGATCGGGCGACAAAACGCGTAAAAGCCTTCGAGTACGAAGTGAACGCGACCGACATCATTCAAGCCGCTGAAGATCAAGGCGGCATTCTGGTCGGCAAGAAGCTCGACATGCAAGTCGCCGAAGGCGAAGTGACGGGCGCGTTTTACATCTCCAAAGATCTTACGGCTTCGTACAAATTTGGCGGTTTCGACGATGGCGTCATCGCGCTCGTCGATGAAGCGCTTGGTGGACGTTTGTCGAGTGAAGGCTTTGAGGAAGGCGCAACGATTCGTCTTATCGCCGTGGAAGAAACCGCGCTCGGTTTGTTCTCCAAGTACAAGCGCGTCGTTGCGCTGGAATATCGACCGGCAGATCCCGCGGGCAAACCCATCCGCATCTACGCGTTTCATGGCCAAGAGTCGCGCGGCTATTGGGATGACAAAGGCAAACAGCCGTACTCCGGTGGGTGGCAATCGCCGGTTCCTGGAGCGCCAGTCACGTCGCGTTTTAATCCGAAGCGTATGCATCCCGTGCTGCACAAGGTCATGCCGCACAACGGCACGGACTTCGGTGCTCCAACGGGCACGCCTGTGTACACGGCATTTCGTGGGGTCATCGATTGGGTGGGTCCGATGGGACCGAGCGGCAATCTCGTGACCGTAACGCATCCAAACGGTGTGCAAACCGGCTATGCGCATCTGTCGAAGTTCGCTTCGGGCATCAAGGCCGGCATGAAGGTTGGTGCGCATCAACTCGTTGGATACGTGGGTTCGACCGGACGATCGACGGGTCCGCATTTGCACTTCAGCGCGAAGAGAAACGGACAGTTCTTCGATGCGGAAACGTTACATGTGGATGGTGAACGGTTGATGCCACCGATGGATCGCGCAGCGTTTGCCGAAGTGAAAGCAGACCTCGACAAACGCCTCGATGCGATTTCGTTACCCGAACCTCCGCGTGAACCTGCGCGGAAGGTGGCGAGTCCGGCAACGTCGTCGTCTGCAGGCGCAGGCGCGTCATCGGCCGCGGCGAACGCTCCAGGGGCGCCGCCACAACCAGCGGCAACGCCTGTCGAGGAGTACGCCGCGGATGACGACGAGAGTGGTATCCCGATTCCTGCGCCGCTTTTGGCGGCGTTGCCTGTCGGACCTTCGTCGGCAACACCGATGTCGAACGGTGCGCCGAGCCCCAAGTCGGCGCTGCCAGCCGTCTCTGCGGGGCCTCAACCGGAAGCTCCCGACGACGACCCTGAAGAAGAGTCGCAAGCGCATTAGTCGCACACGCGATGTAAAAGCGCGATGTGGTCGCAGTTTGTCCCGCACAACCTCGTGACGTGGTTGCGATTTGTCTCTATCGGGGGGTAGGGGGGCAGAGCAGTCGGCTCGTCTTTTTGGCTTGCCCAAAAGACTCAAAAAAGCCGCCTGCGGAGCCCCCCCATCGTGACTGGTTTCGCGTAGCGCGCGTGCCATGCGCGCGAAGCGAGGTTCAGATCTGTACGTGCGATCAAAATTTGGGTTTGCAACTCCAGATCTGATCGCAACTAGATTCAGTTATGACAAACGACAAAGCCCCCCAAAAAAATTGGGAGGCTTCGTGTAGAGAGCAGCTGAGTTGATCAGCGCTTGGAGTACTGGAAGCGCTTGCGTGCGCCCGGTTGACCGTACTTCTTGCGCTCCTTCTTGCGCGCATCACGCGTCAAGAAGCCAGCGCGCTTCAGCGAAGCACGACGCTCGGGATCGGACTCGCAGAGCGCGCGAGCGATACCATGGCGCATCGCTTCTGCTTGGGCGCTATGTCCACCGCCGGCAACGGTTGCTTGGATGTCATACTGCTCGACGACTTCGAGAAGCTCGAGCGACTGGCGCATGATCATCCGGTTCGTTTCACGGACGAAGTATTCGTCCGACGTCCGACCGTTGACGGAGATTGTGCCGGAGCCCGGCGAGAGCCAGACGCGCGCGACAGCGGTCTTGCGTTTTCCAGTGGCGTAGATGCGATTGTTCTCGGGCATGACTTGCCTTGGCCTCACGCAAGGGGTTGCGGCTTCTGAGCCGCATGGGGATGATCAGGTCCAGGGTAAACTTTGAGTTTGGTGAGCAGTTCCCGTCCCAGAACGTTCTTTGGGAGCATTCCTTTGACGGCCTTTTGGATCGGCAGCTCGGGCTTACGCTCGAGAAGGTCACCGTAGGATTCGCTGCGGAAACCGCCCGGCTCGCCGCTGTGTCGGACGTATTGTTTCTGCTCCAACTTACGTCCGGTGAGCAAGACTTTCTTCGCATTCACGACGATCACGAAGTCACCCGTGTCGACGTGAGGCGTGAACGTGGGTTTGTTCTTCCCGCGCAGGACCGTCGCGATCTTTGAAGCAATTCGGCCGAGAGGCTTACCTTCGGCATCGACCACCCACCATTTTTGGTCTGCTTGCGCCTGGGCAGGTTTGGCGCTGAACGATTTGGGAACAGGATTCATCGCTCGGAACTCCGCGGGACACCGACTACTTGAAAAAGGGGCGCCACTTCTACAGGCGGCGCGTCGGTCTGTCAAGGATCAACAGACAGAAACTCAACCTGAATCAGGTTTGATCCACCGTGCGGCCCTTTCGTAGCGAAGGAACCGTATGTTGAATCAGCCTAGAAATTCCCTACCACGGTTCCGTAATCATCGCGAGAATCATGCGAAAATCATACGAAACATGGCAAGAGAACGTCAGCGGAGAGGGAGGGATTCGAACCCTCGGTACGTTTCCGTACACACGATTTCCAGTCGTGCACCTTCGACCACTCGGTCACCTCTCCGAGGCGCTCGCCGATGGTTCGACCGAAGTCATTTCCATCGACAGGTCCACAAAGGATCACCGGGAAGGTTTTTCCCGGTGATCACTTCAGCGCACTGGACTTTACGGAGGAAGCGGGATTCGAACCCGCGGTACCCTTACGGGTACACCTGATTTCGAATCAGGCACCTTCGGCCGCTCGGTCATCCCTCCGCGGGCGAAGATGGCAAAAGGTGACGACTCGGTCAAGCACTCCAGTTCTTGCCAATGAAGAAAGCCGAGGCGTAAGGCTGGGTCATGCAGAAAGTGGCGAGAATTTTTCGATGGAGTCTGGCCCTTGGTACCGCCGGGCTCGTCGCGTGTTCGTTCGAAAGAACCTCCAGCGCACTCGACAACGTGTCGCCGAATCCTCCTTCGACCCCTCGAGAGCCCGACAAGACGAACTTCACCGCGTTCGTTCTGGCTGGTGGTGCTGTGCGTATCGACGATGCTCCGTTGTTCAACATCACCCAGCGCGTCGGTGGCAACTTCGGCGTTGGTTTCGCCTACAAAATCCAGCCTATTTCGATCGGTTTGTCTTACGAGTACACCAACCTCGGACGCGAAGACAGCGGCGTCGGTCCTTACGGATTCGTACAAATCGATCGCTCGATCGATACGCTCTGGGCATCTGTAAAAGTGCGTTTTGCCGGACCAACTTGGGGTACGCCGTTCTTCGGCGTCGCTGTCGGCGGTACGTGGCAAGACGCAACAATAAAAGGCGTCGCGCTGCTCGACCGCGGAGCCAGCGGAGCTGTCACCTTCGGTTGCACGTCCAGCGACTCGATCAACCTTGCTTTTCGCGCCGGTGGAGGTGTCGAGTTTCCGCTGAGTCCCAACGTCTCGTTCATCACTGACGTTTCCTTCGATGCCTACCGACTCTCGAGCGACGTCATCCAGTTCTGCGCACCAGGCGCAGGCTCGACGTCGTCCTTCCTGTTTCGACTAGGACTTACGTATCGCTTCGACATGGCTGAAGATCGCCCAAGACCCCGGCCACCAACCGCTCACCGATAATCGTTGCTACTCAAATGATTTGAGCTGCAACGGTTTGAGCTCCAACTATGTGCGGTAGTTCGGCGCTTCTTCCGTGATGATCACGTCGTGCACGTGGCTCTCGCGCAAGCCTTGCGATGTGATGCGCACGAACGATGCTTTCTCGCGCAGTTCACTGATCGTCGTGCACCCCGTGTACCCCATGCCTGCACGTAAACCGCCGATGAGCTGATGCAGAATCGATCCGAGTGCACCGCGATGCGGTACGCGTCCCTCGATTCCTTCCGGCACGAGCTTCTCGTCGGCAGCGCCGCTCTGACCGTACCGATCCTTCGAACCGCGCTTCATCGCGCCGAGCGATCCCATACCGCGATACACCTTGTAACTGCGCCCTTGGTACAACACGAGGTCACCGGGTGATTCATCCGTGCCTGCGAACAACGATCCCACCATCACGCACCACGCACCCGCTGCGAGTGCCTTGGTGACATCGCCAGAAAACTTGATGCCCCCGTCTGCAATGATCGGAATGCCATGACGATCGGCCGTGCGTGAACAATCCGCGATCGCTGTCACCTGCGGAACTCCAACACCAGCAACGATACGCGTCGTGCAGATGCTGCCCGGACCAATGCCGACCTTCACACCATCGGCCCCAGCATCGACGAGCGCTTCGACAGCGTCGGACGTCGCGACGTTGCCACCCACGATGTCGATTTGCGGAAACCGTTTTTTCAAGCGTGTGACGACATCGATCACGCCTCGTGAATGTCCATGCGCCGTGTCGACAACGAGCACGTCGACCCCTGCCGCGATGAGTGCTTCGGCACGTGCATCCGCATCGGCGCTTGGACCAAGAGCCGCACCAACACGAAGCCTGCCCCTCTCGTCTTTGAGTGCATCAGGATTCCGATCGGCTTGGAGAAGGTCCTTGATCGTGATGAGACCGACGAGCTTGCCTCCTTCGACGACGAGTAATTTTTCGATGCGATGTTCGTGGAGCAGTGCCTTCGCACGATCGTTCGAGACGCCTGGCGTGACCGTGACGAGTTCACTGGTCATGAGCGCACGCACGGGTTGATCGAGGTTTTTCTCGAAGCGGATGTCCCGTGCGGTCAAGATACCCACGGGTTTGTCTCCCTCAACTACCGGCACTCCGCTGATGTCGTGTTCGTTCATCACCGCGAGCGCTTCGCGAAGCGACTGATCTGGCTTCACGGTGACCGGTGACGCGATCATCCCGCTCTCGGCACGCTTGACTCGTTCAACTTCTCGAGCCTGCTGGGCGATGGGCAGGTTCTTGTGGACGATGCCGATGCCTCCAGCTCGAGCCATCGCAATGGCCGTGCGTCCTTCGGTCACCGAATCCATGGCGGCGCTGACGAGCGGAATGTTCAGGCTGATGCGTCGGCTGAATCGGCCTTTGACGTCCACCTGGTTCGGCAAGACTTCGCTGTAGGCTGGAACGAGCAGCACGTCGTCGAAGGTCAAGCATTCGCGGAGTTTGTCTTGGAGCATGGAGGACCTCGGGAAGCCGCGTCTTTAGCGCGCATTTCGACTTAGCGCTACGGCCGCTACGCACCCACGCTTTCGACCCTCAGAACGGGGACGGAATCGGGGCCAAGCCCACGCCGAGACACGAATCGCACAGTCGATCGCGACGACCTATTGAAAGCAGTCGAGCAGGAGAATAGAAAAGAGATCCATTGTCGGCACCGATTGGGGGGCAACTGTCCCCGGGCAAGCTATTTCACGGCCACTACGAGGTCGTGCGTTGCCTCAGCACGGGGGCGATGGGCGCCGTCTATGAGGTCATTGACGTCAAGACCCATCGGCACCGCGCGCTGAAGCTGATGTTGCCGAGCCTCGTCACGGACGAGGACATGCGGGCGCGCTTCAAACTCGAAGCGACTGTTACTGCGCACATCGAGAGCGAGCACATCGTCGAGACGTTCGATGCGGACGTCGATCCTGAAACGGGCGCGCCGTTTCTCGTGATGGAACTTCTGCGCGGCAACGATCTCGCCGACATCCTGACCGAACGCTCGCGACTCGCTGCGCCGGAAGTCGTGCTCATCTTGGCGCAAGCAGCACGTGCGCTCGACAAGACGCATGCTGCCGGCATCGTGCATCGCGATTTGAAGCCGGAGAATCTTTTCATCACGCGTCGCGATGACGGATCGATCCGCTTGAAGATCCTCGACTTCGGCATCGCCAAGGTTGTCGCGGCCAGTGAAGGTCCCCAGAAAAAACAACAAACGATCAACCTCGGAACACCGCCGTACATGTCGCCGGAGCAGATCCTTGGTGATGCAACGATCGATCACCGAGCGGACCTCTACGCGATTGCGCACATCGCTTACGCATTGCTCGTGGGCGAACCGTATTGGCTCGAAGAAAGTCGCAACGGCGACACGCTTTATCGACTCTTGCTGCGCATGGTGGATGGCGCGAAAGAACAACCCACCGTTCGAGCGCAACGTTATGGGGTGACCCTTCCGCCAGAGTTCGATGACTGGTTTTTACGCGCGACCGCGAAAAACCCATCGGAACGTTTCGACCGCGCATCGGACCTCGTACTTGCGTTGGCACCAGTGCTCGGCGTGCCACTTCAGCAGCGATCTCCAGTGGCTTCGATGCCGGAAGGCGAGTGGGAACTCGAGTCGGTCAGTTTGTCGAAGACGGCAGTGCATCGTCTCATTTCGGGTCCGCTGGACGCACTCATGTTGAATCCGACACCGTCTGTACCTGTCGTCGGAGCAGCGAGTGCACCGTCGCTTGGTGGGTTAGGCACGCCAAACTCGAACGGTTTCGTACCTGGTCCGTCGAATCTGCCGCTGGGCTCGATTCCCCCGACGAATCCGACGCCGCTTGGAACGCACGTCGAGGTGGGTTCGACTCCACCATCCAAACCAGACCGTCGCATGATGTGGGTACTGATGACGCTTGCGTTGGTGATTGGATTCGTCG
>JANORL010000150.1:0-32759 GCA_031415295.1 Polyangiaceae bacterium
GCGCTGCGCACCCATGAAACGCCGCGCGAGTTCGTTCCCGCCGTACGCAGCATAGTGACCTGCTACATGGTCGCGGTATTGCTGTTCCACGAACTCGGCCATGCTTTGGGCCTCGACCATTCGCGAAACCAAGATGCCGCGATGCGTGCAGGGATCAAGCCTGGACAAACTCGACGGACTTTGCACGATGACGACGTGCGCGGCATTTGCGCCAAAACGAAAACGACGGGGTTTGGTGAAAATAGCTCGGCGTCGAGTGTCGGCTTGACGTTGTGGCATTCGAAATGGCTTTTCGCGGTGATTCTTTTTTTCGTCGTTGGCGTGGGGATGATTGTAAGCGCCATTCTTCGAGGGGCGAAACGGAAGCAATCGACCTGCGAGGCGCTTTGAAATTCATTTCGTGGGATCGGGAATCCATTCACGCAATCGCTTGACGCCGTGATGAAAGTTCACCTTGGCGCTGTCTTCGCTGCAATCGGCAAGGACGGCGATTTCACCGAAGCTCAATTCGTGAAACAGTCGTAATTCAACGACCAGACGTTGCTTGGGTGGCAATTCTGCGATACGTGCAGCCACGCGATTCCATACTTCGGCGGCCACCAGACGGCTCGTTTCGAGGGCATTGGTGAACGTTGGCAAATCATCGAGATCGGCGACGGGTGCTTCGTGCGCAGCGTGACGGACGTGGTTCAGGGCGAGGTTCACGGCGATTCGATGAATCCAGGTGCGAAACGTCGATTCGCGCCGGAATTCGCGCAGCTTTTCGAATGCATTGAGAAATACTCGTTGCGCCACGTCTTCCGCATCTTCGTGACGGTGCACATAGCGAAAACACAGCCGAGTAATCGCCTCGCGGTGTGCCGTGACCAAAGCGTCGAAAGCGTGCTTGTCGCCACTAAGTGCACGATCAACGAGTTCTGCATCAGCATCAGGGTGGACGGGGAGATTTTGTGGATTCATGAGGCGGTCGTAGGATAAACCATCATTGGGATGCTGTCCTGTGAATTGCTGCACCCACCGGCGAGATCGGTCGAAATATGGCCTACCCTGCTACCGGGAGGTCAACAACTGCTGGGATCTCGAAGCATGTGTGGTATCATCGTGGCATGTCCTTTGCCCGTCAATGTGTGGCGACGATTGGCATCATCATCTGTGCATCGGGTGCGATTTCAAGCGCGAACGCGCAAGAAACAGAAGCAGTTTCGAGCGAGAAGCGGGATACCGCGCGGCGTTTCTTCGAGCAAGGCGAGCGGGCCTATGTAGCACGTGATTATGTGCTCGCGGCAAAATCATTTGGCGAAGCGTATCGTGTCGCGCCGCATTACGCATCATTGTGGAATGTGGCGCGCTCTTGGGAACATGCAGGCGAGCCAACTCGGGCTGCCAACGCTTATGCGCAGTATTTGCACGCAGCTCCAGCCAATGCGCCGGATCGGGATGTGGCAATGGCAGCACTTGCCGCGCTTGCGGAAAGGCTCGGGCGTATCGAAGTGTTTGCGGCTGGCGTCGATGGTGTGCGTATTGACGATGAGTTGCTCGATGGGCTCAGCGTTTATGTACATCCCGGGATGCATGTGATCGAAGGCCAATTGGGGGAGACCAGAATTCGCCGCACGGAAATGGTTGAAGCGGGCAGCGTCCGGTCCGTCGCGCTCGTCGAAGATAAAAAAAGAGATGAAATCGCTCCGCCTCAAAATGCTCCAATGGTGAAGCAGACGGACCGTTCCTCACGAACGCCAACCGAAGTGGCCCCATTGATTTCGGTGCCAAATCGAGCGTCGGCTTGGGCGGGACCAACGGCAATTGTGGCGGGAGGAATCACAGTTGCAGCCGCATCGTTGGTCTTGTGGTCGGGGATAGATACGTTATCGGCGCGCAACGAATTCGACGCTGCACCGACAGCAGATAAACTTGCAGCGGGGAAAGACAAACAATTACGCACGAATTTGCTCCTGGGAGCTATGGTCGTGTCGGGAATGAGCACAGGAGTTTTTTTGTCGGTGTGGAAATGGAATGGATCGACCGTCCGTTCTGCGGTCACCGTATTACCGCCAGTCATGAGTTTGCCGGCGCAGATCTCGGTTTCGGGGAGTTTCTGAATGCGCGAAACGCCAGTGCGAATTGGTTCGTACGAGATCGTGATTGAATTGGCGGCGGGCGGAATGGCTACGACCTACATTGCGCACAAGCGTGGCGACGCATTTTTCGAGCGACTCGTCGTGGTCAAACGAATTCACCCTTGGCTTTTGGAAGATCCGAAATCGAGCGACATGCTTCGTGAGGAAGCGCGGCTTGGCGCGGCAATTCAGCATCCGCACGTGGTGCATGTCGAAGATGTGACCGTGAATGACGGCGAGGTTTGTCTCGTCATGCCTTATGTCGAATCGTTGTCGCTCGGAGGATTGCTCAAGTCCGGGCGTCAAGCAAGTGAGCGAATGCCGCCGGCGATGGCGAGTCGGATCATACTCGATGTATTGGCGGGGCTCGATGCGGCGCATGATGCAAAGGATCTGCGTGGTCAGCCCCTGGAAATCGTTCATCGCGATGTGAGTCCAAACAATATCTTGGTCGGTACGGACGGTCGAAGTCGCGTGATCGATTTTGGCATTGCCCGTGCGGCGAGTCGACTTTGCCAAACCCAAAGTGGGGACATCAAAGGGACGATTGCCTATATGTCTCCCGAGCAACTTCGCCGCCGTGAATTGGATCGGCGCGCGGATGTGTTTGCTGCGGGATCCGTATTGTACGAGGCTCTTGCCGGTGAAAGGCTTTTTGATGGGCGTGACGAAGCCGATATCTTGATTGGCGTTTTGGCGGATGAAATTCCTTCCATTCGTGATCGTTATCCTGACATCGATGCGGAAGTTGACGTCGTTTTGGCTCGCGCACTCGCACGGGCGCCAGAAGAGCGTTTTCCCACGGCGCGGGCTTTTGCCAAGGCGCTCGAGGCATCGCTCGTGCCCGCTCCAGCCTCGGATGTCGCGGCATTCGTCGAAAGGCTTGGCGCTATTGAATTCTCGCGACGACGTATTGCAATCCGAAATTTCGTCGATCGCCAGGCCATCGGCGCGACACCATCCGGAATTCATGCAGAAACGACTACAGCGCCAAATTCGAATCTCGTGATGAGGACAAAGCCAGCCCAGCGGAGAATTGTGGTGGCAAGTATATTCGCGGTTTCCCTTGCGGTTATGATCGGCGGTGTGCTCTCGATTCGTCAACCAGACGCGCATACTTCGGTTATGCAGGATGCGCGGACGTTGTCGTCGGCTGTCGCGCGTATTCAGCGCCGTGCTCCGAGCGAACAAACTGCGGTGGATTCGCGTCGCGTGAATCTAAATTCAACGGACTCGAGTTTGTACGGGCCGACGTTATCATCCGCGATGACGAAGTCCTCACCAGCCGCCGTTCGGCAAATTGTACCAGCTCGCGAAAAAGTGGACAAACAACGCGCATCCGAGTTACAAGTAAATCCATATTGATGACTTTCTTTGGTGCCCGGTTACAGAGGCGGGGACGCAAGCTGTTTGTCCCAGCGCTTCTGCTTGTTGGTCTTGTCGGGTACGGATGTACCGTGTTCGATGGTCTCACCGTTCCGCCAACCAAGATTCCTCACTCGGGGTATTTGCCGGTGGATGACGCGGTTCGAACATGTCGCCACGTTCATGATTGCCCACTTTTGTCGCCAGCAATTGCGCGATCCATTGGGGTACCCACCAGTCGTCTGCAGTTTTCGACGTGTTTGTCTTGGATCGCGGGACCCTTGCCAGGAACCCGTTTTGGTCTCGATGTTCAAGCTGCAATGCTCGAGTGTATTGCTCGTGCGGACGGGTGTGGGGCGGCGCTCGAATGTGCATATCTAGAACCATTGGGCCCCGAGGATCCTCGATGTTTCGGAGTTGTGGGTGATCAATGTCTGCCCGGCGGAATATTGCTCGATTGTACAACAGAAATTGCCGAGCGATGCCGCACCCCATATCATGGTGCCGGGAGCGAATGCCAATTGGGACTTTCCGGGGCCGGACGATGCGCGCTTTCGGCATGCGTGCAGGACAATACCTCGCCACCACGCTGCACGTCGGGTGTTTATGTTCGTTGTGATCCTGCAGCGAATTTGCGTGTGGCACAAGACTGCAATACCGTCGGTTTGACTTGTCCTGAAGGGGCGGAAGGAGCAGACGCGCAATGTGCTACCGAGGACGGCGTATTTCCTTGCGATGAGCCGGGCCGAGCGACATGTGCGCCCGATGGTACACGTGTGCGTGTTTGCGACGGTGCACTGGCGTCAGAATTCGACTGCACCGCAATGGACGGTCGCTGCAGTGATGAGAAAGCGGGGGGGCGGTGCGTCAGAACAAATGATTCTTGTACACCAGACGCGACAGGAATCGACACTTGTCAAGGCAACATCATTTCGTTGTGCATCGGTGGCGAGCGAGTTATTTTCGACTGAGGCAAAGTGGGTCTGTCATGTATACCCGCGTTCGGCTTGGACGGCGGGCATTGCGGCTAATGTGCTCGCGGACGATTCCATCTTATTCGAAATTCGTGACGATACCGGGCCATCATATTCTTGAAAAATTAACAAAACAGAAATAACTACCACTTGCTGTGCAAAGCAATCGAGCGCGCTATGCTTATTTTGTGCAAGTATGGAGCCCGACCTCTTGGAAAGCATTCCCGAATTCTCAGGCAATGTCGTACGCCGACCCGGACGAACTCGAGCGTGCTGCATCACGTATTGCCAACTTACCACCACTCGTGACGGCGTGGGAGATTGATCGGCTGAAAGAGCTGATTGCATCCGCACAGCGAGGGGAACGGTTCTTATTGCAGGGCGGTGATTGTGCCGAAACACTAGACCAGTGCAATTCGTGGACGATCGAGCGAACGTTAGCAATTTTGCTCAAAATGTCGCTGGTCCTGATTTTGGGCAGCAAAAAACCGGTTGTGCGAGTTGGACGCATCGCTGGTCAATATGGTAAACCGCGTTCGAACTTGACTGAGACGTATGCTGGTACCACGTTGCCCAGTTATTTTGGAGATTTGGTAAACAAGCCGGAACGAACGTTCGAGGCACGTCAACCCAATCCTGATCTATTGGTGGCTTGTTACGAACACGCCGCGATGACCCTCAATTTCGTGCGTTCCTTGTCCGGAGGTGGTTTCGCGGACTTGCATCATCCCGAAGTCTGGGATCTATCCTTTTTCGACCGTGCAGGTTTGCCCGCGCCGTTGCGAGAAAGTTATATGGCGACCACGCACGAACTCGGGGATGCATTACGCTTTATGGAGGCACTTGGTGAAAACTCCGTATGCGAATTGTCGCGGGTCGAATTTTTCACGAGCCACGAAGGTTTTCATTTGCATTACGAGTCGGCGCAAACGAAGACCACTTCGGGGCGCAGTGGGCATTACGATTTGACCACGCATCTGCCTTGGATCGGCGCACGAACGCGAATACTTTCGGGTGCCCATGTCGAATTCTTCCGGGGCATTCGTAATCCCATCGGAGTCAAGATTGGTGCGGACGCCACTGCGGACGAAGTGCTGGGCTTGTGTCAAGTATTGAATCCGGAGAATGAACCTGGCCGTTTGGTCCTCGTTACTCGCATGGGCGCAACGCGTGTTGGAAATACGTTGCCGCCATTGATCCATGCTGTGCGACGCGCGGAACGGAAAGTGCTTTGGGTATGCGATCCCATGCACGGCAATACAGTTACATTGGCGGACGGAAAAAAAACGCGCATGTTTGAAGCGATTGTGAGCGAAATCGACGAAACGTTCGAAGCCCATGCGGCATGCGGCACGACTCTTGGCGGCGTGCATTTGGAATTGTCGGGCGACGACGTCACCGAATGTGTGGGCGGAGGTGTACGAGAAAACGACTTGTCGCGCGCGTACGCCACGCGATGTGATCCACGGCTGAATCACGCACAGGCGCTTGAAATGGCGTATGTCGTCGCCCGGTGTATGCGGCGCGGAGATCGTTTGACCGACTATCGAAGTGGTCCCATGAATGCAGCGGATTTCACGCGCTAAGCTACGTCAGTGCTGGTTGCTCGTCATGCAGAATTAGGTGTTACAAGGCAATCTTGTGCGCCTCGCGCAGAGCGAGGGGAATATTGTACGGCAAACGTTGCGGTCCGCGATACGAAAGCAACATTCCTTGCAATGTGAGTCGTCCAGCGAGTGCCGAGGCGTGGCGTACGAATCCGATATTGTCGCCCAAATCGTCAAAAATGCCGCCAAATGATCGAAGTGCCGAGAGCCAGCGAGGACTCATGTCGGGCTTCTTGACGGCGAGCATTTCGGCGATTTCCGAACCTGCCAGTTCGTGAACGAGCAACGAAGGCAATCCATCGAGCGCGTTGCCGGGCAATGAATATTCCAAATAGTCGAGGAGGGAACGCATCATCAATTGTCCTTCGGGACATGCGGCTTGGTTGCGTCGCCCAATCGCTCGACTCAGTTCCATACAAGTTGTATAATCGGGGGCCAAAAATCGATGGTCCACGCCGAGCAAATGTCCCACGACATTCCATGTGTGGATGTAATCCGATTTTTCGGTGTCCGTGAGGTCAATCTGGAGTTTCTCGAGACCAGAGAGCGTCACGGCGGAAAACGTATAAAGCGTTCCAGCCAGATCTTCCTGGCAAACGGGTACGCCCCAAGCCGGATCATACGTGGGATCGTGCTGCAAAAATCGACGAATCGTGGCGTGCATGAGCCGTACTTTTTGCGCCGAACGTAACCCCGCACCGAATTTCTTTTCGTCGCGAAACAGCCCGCCTTGCGCCATGACATCCAGGACGAATTGCGCCGTTTCGATAACCCGACGCTGCGTATTGCTTTGCATGCGATTCGTTCGAACAAGCACCTGGACACCGGCACGCGCCGCATAACACGTAGGCAATGCCAGAACATGGAGCAGAACCACGATTTGCGGTGCATAACGAAAAAACAATTCGCTCGCACGGTCAAGCGCGGCATGATCTGCCCACGCCGGCAGGTCCGTGGCGACGAAGTATTCTCGAACCGACGCCGGAAGTGCCGCGGAAGGGACGTCGTCATTGTCGACGAGATTGCGCAAGAGCAGATTGATGTTTTCGACGCCACCCGAACCTTGGGCAAACATGTCGGCGACAATCTGATCCGCGAGCGGATCACCGACATGTCGTTGCGTCGCAAGAAAATCATCCATCGCCGTTCCCGTCGTCATCGTGTTATCTCCCGCCGCCGGAATTCACTTCCCAAGCGCGGGGCATCATGCCCCATCGGGATCCATCTGAAAAGAAGAAAATGGGGACGAAAAGCCGACGACAACGGGCGACAGGTGGGATGGGAGGCGACGATCACTCGATTGTCGAGTTCGTAACTTGAGGATCACCGTTCGCCAGCACAAAGATGCCTGGAAAACCTTCGGTCTCGAACCCAAGACTTTTGTTGCCCTTCAAAACCGAATTTTCGATTGTCAATGTGCCGCTGCGGTCATTGCTCACGAAGAAGATGGCCCCTCCACCTTCGTTGGCGGTGCTTTCAGTAATGGTTGTCCCGCAAAGCGATAACTGGAAAGTATTGCCGTCATTGTAGATGGCGCCGCCATTACCACCTCCGGGCGATCCCGGTTTGGCTGGATTGGCGCCGTTGCCGATTGCGTGCTCGTAGCTGAATGCGCTATTGAGCACGGTGTAGGACACGCCAATACTGCTCAGCGACGCACCATTCGAACATACATTGCCCAGCGCTTCGTTGCCGCCGAACGTGCTGCCGACGATATATGCGGGGAGTCCATTGTATTGACTCAAGACCCGAATCGCGCCACCGCCGACATCGGGTCCGACGTCGTCGCAGCTATTGTGAAAGAATCGACTGTTGATGACTTTGAATCGCCCGCCACGTACGAAAATGGCTCCACCTCCATCGGGCTCGAGCCCGGAGGCGTTTCCATCGACAAACGTGAGGTTTTGGACCGTAAGCGCTGGATGATCCTGATTTTGACACATGGGAGTCGTCCAAACCTGGGCCTCGTCACAGGTATTTTGATAAAGAATTCGGACGTTTCCCGATCCGCTCAACGTGACCTTGTTACCACCGTCGATGACAATTTTGGGCCCGGTATTGTTAAAGACTTTCGCTGTCTGGTCGAGTTTGATGACGACGGGCTCGGGGCCGCAATTGAACGTAATGACACCGCCTTTGGCAACCGTTTCGACGAATGCGTCGCCTGTGCAGCTTTCGGGCGTACCCGTTCCCACGATATGGTCCGGTTTCGATGAATCTTCAGCTTGGGCGTCTGCGGGAATGGCACACGACCCGTCTGGATTTCCAGGCGGTGGACCATTGTCGGGATTCGTATTGGGATCTGGTTTGACATTCCCATCCGCGGGCGTGCACCCCACGGTGATTGCAACAATACTGAAGGCGATGATTCCCAGTGCTTTGCGTGCTTGTTTCATATTTTCCTCCGGCGTTTCAGAAGAACATGATGCGGATTTGCGGCTCGCTTTCGACGCTCGTTTGGCTCATCGCAATCATCATTGACATGTCTTCGGGTAATTTCATCGCGCCTTTCGGCCGACCGAACCAACGTCTCACTTCATATTCGCGCAGAATGCAAGTGGCCATATTGCTGCGTCCTGGGCCGAGCGGGAATCGATATTGCGTATAGGGAAAATCGGTGGCGAAACGATCGTCGCCCGTCCCGCCGAACGTTTTTGCATCTTTGGACTCGAAGCGGAGGACCACTTCAGGCAATAAGAAAAACATGTAAGGTTTGTCTTCGTACGTCGCACGATAAACGTGGACGACGCCTTCAGCGCCATTGATAGCGGCGACATGTACCCAACGTTCCGCAATGATGTCTGCCGAACCTTCCAGTTTTCCCTTGACGTGGTCGTGAGTGATCCTATCGCCCTCACCATGATTGTATGTCCAATACTCGATGGGCCCCATGACCAAACTTTTTCCACGATCCGGCGTGTCTACAATGGGAGCAGTTACGCCATACCCCAAGCTGCGGTAATTTGGGCTATCGAAGTGTTTACCCCAGAAATCCTTGCCAAATCGAATATGCGCAAATGTCCCGGTTGGAATGATTCGTATCTCGAATTGCTTTGGGCCATCCTTCCAGGGAAATGGTGCGCCCGTGCCATCGACGACGCGTATCGGAGGAACACCTGCGACGGGCGGACCATCTTTAGTCGCTTCTTTGACGACCGCATCAGATATTTCCGTAAAACGGACCGCGAATGTTCGCAATGCTGGCGGTCGGACGCGATCGATCTCGGCTTGCCTCGAGCAACAAAGCGCATCGAATCCGCAACACGCAGGTGCTGCGGGCTTCTTGTTCCCCGATGTTTTCGCGTTGACAGATGGAGGCAATTCCCACCCAGTGGGGGGCGCGGGAACTGATTCAGACGCCGGCGGCTCGGAAGTCGTCGATGCACGATTTGAAATTCGTTTGACATCAAAACGATTGGCGACACTCACCACTTCGTTTGAGGACCAACCAACTGCAGGAACGACGAAACAAGCGACACCGAGGGCGATAGCGGTTGGTAGCGTTCTTCGAGGCATGGTAGTTCGGCAAGAAGGTATGACGATTTGGTCCTTTCCGTAAAGATACTTTGACGTTACGAACATCTCATAACTACGAAACGCGCCAAAAAATTGCACCTAGCGTTCCAGAAGTAAGGGCATTCCCATTGTTTTCGGGTCAAGTACATTTGTACGTGTCGAGTTCGCCGATAGTGATTGCGCTACCAACTTGAAGTGACGTATAGAGGCACTCGACAGCTGCAGACCAGCCATGCAAAGACGGAAGTGGCGCGCAGAGACAGTGCGCCGAGGCAATGAAGGCATGAACAAAATTTTGTGTGTTTTGACCGTCGCGGCTGTCGGCGTCAGCGCTTCTTCGGTTTGCGCAGAAAATCAACAAAAAGCGACAGCCGCAACGCCAGAGCCGCCGTCCGCCAATCAGACCCCGGCTGTGCCGCCTCCACCTCCACCTCCCCGACACAGTACTGTGAACTTGTCGCTCGTCTGGGTTCCGTGGGGAATGCATTACACGCGGTCGGCGTGGGGCGCGACCGTGGACTACAAGGTGCCGCTCGTCAAGAAAAACGGTATTTTATGGGATTCGACCAACATTACCATTGGCGTTCGCGATCTTTATGGATACGTAAACAACACGTTCGGACCGTTCATTGAAATCACGCCAATTGCTTTCTTCAAGTTTCGTATGGAGGCGGCGTATGATTATTTCATTTACAGCCCGTTTAATGGTGGACTGCGCGTACTGACGGCGCTTGGTCACGAGCGCCTCGCTGCAGGACAGGTTGAACGCGGAAACACGTCGTCGGTCGATTGGTCCGGTGACGATGGTGTCAACAATACCGGCAACTTCCAATCCCCGGTCAATATTGGCGGTACCCGCCTACGCGTTATGCCGACGCTCCAAGGTAAAGTAGGACCGGTCGTATTTCAATATAATTTCATGGCGGACTTCAACTTCTATCATGCGCCAGGAGCAAGTTACAACGACGTGTTTCATGATACTTTCACGTTTACATTACGCAAACTGCAAGATGTGAGTCAAACCCACGAATTGTTTGTCGCGTATTCGGCCCCTATTGCTGCACCGGGAGAATTGTTGCTGGGCGTATCAGGCAGGTACAATCGCGTTTCCGGGACGGGACTCGACCAGCTTTCGTTGATGGGTGTGGTTTTTGGTCGATTACCACGCAAATTATTCGGGCAGAAAGTTTCGCCGTTTGCCGCGGTGCAAGCAGGTACGTTGCTCATCGACCCCATGTGGCAATACGCCTTTTCATGGGTGACCGTCTTGGGAGCCGATATTAACTTGCACAAATCTAAGCCTTACCGCATCCCGGCAGACGCACCATGATTCATCCGTCTTCATTGCGACGTTTTTTTTCCTCGGAATTCGGGGAGCCCCGCGCTTTTTTTGCGCCAGGTCGGGTCAATGTAATCGGTGAGCACACCGATTACAACGACGGCTTTGTTTTGCCCATGGCGCTCGACTTGGGCATTACGGTGTTAGCCGCGAAGCGCAAAGATCGAACATTGCACGTCACGAGCCGCCAAGGAAATGATGTCGCCGAAGTCAATATTGCTTTGGACACGCCAGGTGATGGTCGCACCGGCGCATGGAGCGATTACGTCGAAGGTATTGCGCAATCCCTCCGGACGGCTGGCCACGATATTCACGGGGCCGAGCTGCTTTTGGCGACCGATTTGCCTACCGGTGCAGGTTTATCGTCGTCGGCAGCTCTAGAAATCAGCGTAGGCTTTGCCCTGCTCGCAATCAGCAATTCACCTGTCGACCTCGTCAAATTGGCGTTGGCGGGTCAAGCGACCGAGCATCATTGGGTGGGAACTCGTTGTGGGATCATGGATCAACTCGCGTCAGCATGTGCGCGCGAAAGCTCCGCGTTGTTGATCGATTGCCGCTCGCTTGAAGTGAGAAACGTGCCGTTTGCCGATCCTTCCGTGAGCATTCTCGTCGCCGATACGCGCGTCAAACATTCTCTTGCAACATCGGCCTACAATACGCGGCGAGAAGAATGCGAAAAATCCGTCTCTCTCTTGCGCGAAGCTCTGCCCAATATCCGTGCTTTGCGGGACGTTTCGGTGGATGATTTTGCGCAACACGGCCATTTGTTGCCCGAACCGCTCGTGCGTCGCGCTCGTCACGTCGTTACCGAAAATGAACGTGTACGCCAAACCGTAATCTTACTCGAGGAAAATCGCTTCGAGGCCATTGGAAAATTGCTCGTTGCTTCGCATCGATCGCTCCAGCACGATTACGAAGTCAGTTGTCGGGAACTGGATGTACTCGTCGACGTCGCTATCAAGCACCGTGGGGTGTTTGGTGCTCGAATGACGGGTGGAGGGTTTGGTGGGGCCATTGTTTGTCTCGTCGAAACTTCGGCGCTGAGGACCGTACAGGCGGCTCTGTCCGCGGCATTTAATCAAGAATTCGGTCAACAGCCGGAGTTCTTCGTGACTCGAGGGGGCCAAGGTGTTCGTGAGATTCGTTGATGTGTTAATGGGTTTGACCAATCGATTCGCCAAAGAACCGAAGATGATGATATTCTGGAGTATACCATGAACGTCTCCCGACTTGCTCGTGCTGCATTTGCTGCTCTCGCGAACGATCCGCATCCACCGCCGTGTGTTCTTGGCGCGGAAGCGTCGTTCGAGCATTTGCGATCGTCGCTTCCCGCCGGGTTTTTGCTCGGTACCGCCACTGCGGCGCATCAAATCGAAGGCGGACTCGATAACGACTGGACGGATTGGGAACGCGGTTTTCACGCAGATGGTTCGCCGCACATCAAGGATCGTACCGTCTCGGGGGCCGCGTGTGACTCGTGGAATCGGTTTGGCGAGGACGTCGGGCTGATGCGGCATTTGGGCGTCAATGCGTATCGGTTCAGCGTCGAGTGGAGTCGCTTGGAGCCTGCCGAGGGGGTATGGAATGACGAGGCGGCCGAACAATATCTGTCGTGGGCCAGAACCCTTCGTGAAGCGGGAATCGAGCCTATGGTCACATTGCATCATTTTACGCTTCCGCGTTGGGTGGCGACGCAAGGCGGCTGGATGAGTGATCGGACGATTGATCTTTTGGCGGCATTTACGCAGCGTGTCGCCAAAAAACTTGGCAGTGCAGTGGATTCCTGGTGCACCATCAATGAACCAAACGTCCTTATGACTTTGTCTTATTTGAAAGGGGTTTTTCCTCCGGGGCTAAAGGATCAGCGCCTGTGCGCGCAGGGGCTGGCGCGCCTTTTGCGCGCGCATGGCCGCATGGCCGACATCATTCGTGAATACGATACGGTGGACGCCGACGGTGACGGGTTTGCTTCGCGAATCGGTCTGGCCCACCATGTTCGCATTTTCCAACCCGCTTCACGCAGCCCCCTCGACCGCATCGTCGTAGGGTTCATGGACGGCTTTTTTAATCAAGCAATCATTGATGCCATAGACCACGGCCACATCGATCTTTCCATTCCCGGAGCTGTAGAAATCCACGAAGAAGTTCCGAATCTCAAAGGATCGCTCGATTGGTTGGGAATCAACTATTATGGCCGCGATCACGTGCGAGCAGACTTGTCAGATCCCTCCTTGTCCGAGCAATTCGTTCCCGCCGATCGTCCGGTGAGCGACCTCGGCTGGGACATTTGGCCCGAAGGCATGTACCAAGTCCTGAAACGTTACAATGCATTGGGCCTGCCCATTTACGTGACGGAAAACGGCATTGCCGATCATCGAGGAACGAACCGTCCAGAGTTTTTGCGGTCCCATTTCGACGCACTCGTCCGCGCGGCACGTGAGGGCGTGGACGTGCGCGGATATTTTCATTGGTCGTTGCTAGATAACTTTGAATGGGCCGAGGGCCATGAGCCGCGATTCGGGCTCTATCACGTCGACTACAACAGCCCGGAAAAACGTCGACAACCCACTGCCGCAGTCGAGACATTTCGACAAATCGCACGAGGATTGGGGTTGAAACCCGAAGGATGACGAACGG
This sequence comes from Polyangiaceae bacterium, assembly GCA_031415295.1. Taxonomy (GTDB): domain Bacteria; phylum Myxococcota_A; class Polyangia; order Polyangiales; family Polyangiaceae; genus Polyangium. The sequence goes on from JANORL010000150.1 coordinate 13,556, forward strand.
GGGAATCGTGGGAATCGAACGTGCGCGAGGGGAAATTCGTTATCGATGTCGCCATAAAGCGTATTCGTTGATGGTGGATTTGGCACGGGACGCAACGCTCGACGACGGTCGCCTTCGAGTTTCGACAAGCTTCTCTGCACATCGCCTACGCGTGATTGTTCAAGCTTACGACGCTATCGAGATCGACGCGTTTGCTTTGTTCTTTGACGAATCGTTTCACCAAGACGAACGTTTTTTTCTCAACGGATACCAATCGTGGACGGATACCCGCGAGTTTTCCGCGCACGAGCGAATTGATCCTTTCCCTCCCTTGGTGCGGCCGTTGCTCGAGCGTTTCTTTCGGACGAACCATTATGGCGACTACGACATCGTCCCCGTGTCCGGTCGTCATTTGCATGGGTTTACTTATTTCTACAAGCGCGGCGCGTCTGGAACGCTCGATTTTTGCGGTTCGCTTTCCGAAGCGGAAGGGTTCACCATCTTCCGGGTATTGCCGGACGATCGGCGCATCATCGTACAAAAGGATTGCGATGGTTTGACGCTGGCTCGGGCCGACGAATGGAAGGCGTTCGACCTTTATGTCGAGGCGGGCGATGAAGACTCAATCTTTTCGAATTATCTAACGCTTTGTCATGAAATCGGGGGACTTGCAAAACGTGTCACGTTGCCATGGACGGGTTGGACGAGTTGGTATTACCATTACACGAACATCAGCGAAAATATCATCTTCCAGAACCTCGAGGCGTTTGAACATAAGCGTATTCCGATCGACGTGTTTCAAATCGACGACGGCTGGCAAGCAGCTGTTGGTGATTGGCTGGACGTGAATGCGAAGTTTCCTCGGGGATTACGCCCGATCGTTGATCGCGTTCACGATGCAGGATATCGAGCCGGTTTGTGGCTCGCACCGCTCGTTGCCGAGCGAAAATCGCGTCTCTTTGGTGAGCATCCGGAATGGCTCTTGCGCGATGCCGAGGGGAATGCCGTACCTGCGGGAAATTCTACTATGTGGAGCGGCGATTTTTATGGGCTGGACATCGACCACGAAGGACTGCGCGCTTACTTGACGCAGGTATTCGATACTATCTTGAATGCTTGGGGCTTCGATGTCGTGAAACTCGATTTCTTGTATGGCGCATGTTTGGTTCCTGGAAAAGGCAAAACGCGCGGAACGAAAATGGTTGATACAATGGACTTTCTCCGGCGGCTCGTGGGGGACAAGTGTATCCTCGGGTGCGGCGTACCCATTGGCCCGGCGATAGGGCGCGTCGACATTTGCCGCATTGGACCGGATGTCGGCCATGAATGGACCAATACCTTGACCCGTGGTTTGGGTATGCGTGAAACCATTTCGACGGTCACCGCGCTCGAAAATGCAATCGGCAGACGCCATCTGTCGGGACGCGCGTTTTCTAACGATCCAGATGTTTTCTTTTTACGTCCACTGTCGTTCGACGGCCAAAAATTCGACCCGTTCATAACTGTGCAGGAGTTACGTTGGGGCAAACGAATTCCGCTGACCGATCCGGAGAAGTACACGCTGTTTCTCCTCAACAATATTTTCGGAACGCTCGTCTTCACTTCCGATGACATCAATGAATACACGGACGATACGCAGGCCCTTTACTTGTCGTCGTTTCCGCTGCGAGAAAAACAGGACATACGTGTCCGGCTGGTCGGACCGCCTCCCGCGTTTGGCGAAGTTGGTGGGTGTTACGAGATTCGATTTCGTATCGGCTCATTGCGCTATTTGGTCTACGCCAACTTGGCGAACGCCAACTTTTCCAGCGAGCTTCCCGTAGCGAGTTTTTCGCGGAACGAGTGGCGCGAAGCCAGGTTTCACGGGGCTGGAGAAAGAGTGATGCTCGAACCGCACGAATCGTTGTGCTTGCTCGAAGAATCCTCGGGTGATGTCGTGCTGTTGGGTTCCGATAGCCATTTGTTTCCCGGCAGTGATATCGTGTTATGGTCGTGGGACGGCGTGGATGACGTTTCGTTGCTACGTGATAAACGCGCGCGAGGGATCGGAAAAATGCTGATCAAAGTTCCGCCGGAGAAAACTGGGCTTTGTATCAATGGTGTATTTTTTCTGGCGGCTTCTTATCTTGGACGCGAAAACGTTGTGGTTGTGAATTGGGAATAAGTACGAGAGGCAGGCGAAGATGACGACAGTAAAAAGTCTCCCAAGATCGAAGGTGCTTTTGTTTGCCTTGGGGCAATTTGGCTGGTCGCTCTGTTCATTTGGCGTCGGCAACTTGATGAATTATTTTTACATGCCGCCGGAATCGGGAAATGTTGCCCTGTTTCCGACCTTCGTTTTCACCGGCCGTATCTTGGGCTTCTTGACGGTGCTCGGGATCATTACCGCGATTGCTCGGGCGTTCGATGCGGTCACCAACCCCCTCATTGCCAATTGGTCCGATCGAAATACGTCTCGTTTGGGACGACGTACCTTTTTTATGGCCTTTTCGGCACTTCCTTTCGCCATTCTTTCGGTGCTGGTCTTCGTTCCCCTCACCAGTGGTGAAAGTGCCTTGAATGCATTCTGGATGGCCGGCATCATGCTGGCGTTTTACTTCTTTTTCGTCTGTTATACGACGCCTTATACGGCTCTGCTCAGTGAATATGGGCATACCCCCGAACAACGGCTTTCCTTGAGTACTGCTATTTCCGTCACGTGGGCACTAGGGTTCGCCCTGGGGCAAGGCGTTTTTGCTATCCAACCCATGGTGGAAAAGAGCCTCGGCACGAGTCCCGCACGTGCGTTTCAACTGGTCATGGCCGGATATTCAGCGGTTGCCGTGGTGTGCATGTATTTGCCGGTGTTGTTCATCAAGGAACGCGATTATGCAGAAGTGCGCGTTTCAAAAGAAAGCGTCCGCGAAGCTCTCGCTGCTACGTTCAGCAACCGCAATTTTATGCGATTTGCAGTCGCGGACCTCACCTATTGGATCGCCTTGACATTCGTGCAAATGGGAATGGTCTTCTATATGACGACCCTTTTGCACCCGAACAACGATATGCGTGCAGATACAGCGATCGTGACGCCGCTCATGACGGTCATGTTTCTCGTGAGCTTTCTATGTTATGCGCCTGTGAACATCGCTACAAGGAAACTGGGCAAAAAACGCGTCATGTTGGCAGGGTTTGCCATGCTCACGTTCGTTTTTTGCCTCATTACGGCCATCGGCTTGTTGCCCTTGCCGCCAATGTTTTACGCGTACCTCATTGCTATCGCTGCCGCCGTACCCATGGCCATCTTCGGAATCTTGCCGGGGGTCGTGGTCGCCGACATTGCCGAGGCCGATGGCAATCGAACCGGGAATCACAAAGCGGCAATGTTTTTCGGCATGAGAACCTTTACGATGAATCTGGGTATTGCCGCGGCAAACTTCCTCTTTCCATCGTTCTTGCTGCTCGGCAAAGACGTCCAGAATCCTTCTGGCGTCCGTCTCAGCGCTGCGGCTGCAGTCGTCTTTTGTTTGGTTGGATTCGTTCTCTTTTCGCTCTACGATGAAAAGGAAGTTCTCGTCGATCTTCACAAGAAACCCGACGTATTGCCACCGAACGACAATTCGGTGACCTCGCCGGAGACCTAACTCTCTTCTTGCGTTTTCGTGCGATGCCACGCCCAAGCGTGCGTTATGATCGTTTCTAGGTCCGCAAAGCGAGGCGTCCAATTCAATAGCTTCCGGGCTTTTTCGCTCGATCCGACCAGTTTCGGGGGATCTCCGGGACGCCTTGCCGCCATTTCGACACGAATCGTCGTCCCCGTGACGCGTTCGACGGCGGCGATGACTTCTTTCACAGAAAACCCCCGACCATTACCGAGATTCACTGCCGTTGACGGTCCTCCTGCGAGCAGGTATTCTACGCCCAATACGTGCGCGTCGGCAAGATCCGAAACGTGAACATAATCACGAATGCAGGTACCGTCGGGCGTATCATAATCGTCACCAAAAATGGATATGCTCGGGCGTGTTCCACATGCTGCGTCCAGCACGAGGGGAATCAAGTGCGTTTCCGGCGTGTGATCTTCGCCCAAGCCCCCTGCGGGACGCGCTCCAGCGGCATTAAAGTAACGAAAAATCATTGCTTGGAGTCCGAATGCTCGTTCGCAATCCGACAGAATTCGTTCCACCACGAGTTTCGTTTGACCGTAGGGACTCAAAGGATTTTGTGGATGATCTTCGGAAATAGGCACGACAAGTGGCGTTCCATAGGTGGCACACGTCGACGAAAAGACGAAATGGCGGATGCCAGCCTTTTGCATGGCGCCGAGTAACGTGACCGTACCGTGGACGTTGTTATCGTAAAAGCTCAGCGGATCTTTCACCGATTCGCCGACTTCGATAAACGCGGCAAAATGCATGACGGCATCGATGGACCGCTGGGCGAATAGTGCATCGAGGGCTGGGGCGTCACGCGTATCGGCGACGATAACCGGCTCGCCAATGGCAAGCTCGACGACGTCGCGGTGCCCGTGACTCAAATTATCCAAAATGACGGGGTGATGCCCGCGTTCCTTCAGCGCGAGAGCCACGTGCGACCCAATGTACCCTGCGCCGCCTGTGACGAGAATCGTCGACATGTGAATGGGGCCTCGATTAAGGTGTCCACACCCGATTAAGGTGTCAACACACCCGTGAGAGCAGCGGCGTAGGCATTCGTCGTGCCGCTTTTGAATGGATGGGTGATGTCGAAGTTCGCGCGCACGGAAATGCGCAAGTAATAATAATAGCCGAAATCGAGCAAGCCTTCGGGAATGCGTAATGTCGTTTCGGTCGTGGAAAAGATCGCCGTGGTACGGGTCGTACTGCCGCCAGGGTCGAGTCGTCGGATGGCAATGATATAAACGGCGGGTGTACCCAGTGATGGCGGAGTAAACGTAATCGTCGGCGAAAAACCAATTCCCGACAGCGTATCCTGAGCCGGCTGGTCATTAACTTTGATGTCGCGTGGCGGCGAGATCAGGGGCATTGCAGGCGACGTGAACGAAGAGGCTGGACCGCTCTGGCCGATGGTGACGATGGTGGATTTCGGAACGCCGGTGGGCGCCATGTGCGTCATGCTAAACGATAGGTCCGCCGAGATCACTTCGGCCCACGTCGAGGGAAATGGATTCCCGTAAGCAAAACTTGCTGGAAGTGTACCGTTCGGCAATGCTTCGCAAATCAAAAGATTCGGCGTAATGGAGGCACTGGCCCGTTCTCCCCCTGGTTCGGCAATCAGTCGAATGTTTTTCCCGGCGATATCGGCTGCCGAATGTACATCGTCCACAAAGGCATAAAACGCCGCGGTATCGATGCCAATGGCGATGTCTTTCTGCGGTACGTCGGCGAATGCGCCAGCAACGTTCGTGAGTACCCCATCTATTTGCGAAAAACTCGGAGCGTCGAATTTTTTGCGCACGGAATGATAAGGCGCTGTAAGATCGGCAGTTCCGGCCAATTGCGTGAGCGTCGCCTTGTCGCCCTTGTCGCCGTCGACCAGTGTCGCACGCAGGAGCTTCGAAGTATCGACGCGATACTTGTTGAGCGAACCTGCCCCGTCCATAGGATACATCTTGGTTGTCGGAACGAGTTCTCCCGCCGATCCCGAACCCAGGGAAAATATTTCGAGGATATCGCCGCTGGTCCATGGTGCGAGTCCCGTTGCCGTGACGGCGAGGTCTGTGGGGGTTGTTTCTATGGCTATGGCGTCGGCGCGACCGACGAAGACACGTCCGAGGTCGATTTCGCGCGGCGCATTCATGACGTATCGTGGTGGCAAAACGCTGGCACCAACGAATTCGACGAAACGAAGAGCATACGGCACTTCAGGGACGTTTGGAATCACAAACGTCCCGTCGGTGTTTATTTTTGCGAATATTTCACGAGGTGCGCCATGTTCATCTGGAAAAACAGCGGCGATCTCGAATTGCGCCGGCCCTCGGGTGCTCGATACGTCGCCCATTTCCGTCACATGGACGTCGATGACCGTTCCTTTGACGTCCGATGCAGGAGGCGCCGGTGTGGGGGACTTTCCGTCATTGCCGCCGCAGCCAATGGTCAATGCCGCTCCTGCACACACCAAGCCGAAGAAAAAGCGCATAACGCTACGTACCACATCGGAGCTTATGATGCAATGCCCTCCATGAGACGAAAGCTGCTTGTTCGTCGGAAAGAAATGCGCTCAGTCGCGGAGCAAGATGTCGAGGTCGAGGTTGGAAAGGTGAATCCCCGCCGCAGAGCCTTCCCGTCGTGACGAAGCGACGACCACTTGCGAATGCGGTTTGCCCATGGCCGCGACGAGACCCGCAAAATACCCCGAAAGCATCGGCGTGAACCAAATCATGAGCCAAGACGGAATGCCCCGACACGAAATGCGCAAACGAAGAGGTTCCTCGCGTAAAACATCCCATTCTCCGAAATTATAATAACGACTTGCCAGCGGACGCAGACGCAAATGGAAATCGTCCGATGTGCGACCTTGCAACAACGCACGATAAGCATTTTGTACATCGTGCATTGCCTGGGCACGGCCTTGTTGCTGTGCGAATGCTTCGAGCGACAGGTGGGTCATGTCCGCGGCGACGGCACTGCCAGCAGCCAAAGGCAATAAATCATAAAAACTGCCCGCTAGAAACGGTTGCGAGAAAAAATCACGTAATGCGCTGCTGGGCAAAGCTGCAGAAAACGCGCGAATTCCTCCGTCGACGCGTTGCTGGCAATATTGCAGCAAACCACGATGCGCAAGCCCCTTGATCTGAAAAGGACCCTCGCCCGGTCGTAATGGCAATTCCGTATACCATTGACGTTCGCCGGCCAAAGGCGCCGATCGTTCCGGTACCGCAGGCGCGATATTGCCTCCGCGAGGTGCCAAAGTCGTTCGACTCATGCGCAACGTCGTGCGCGATTCACTGCCCGGTGGTCCAATGTTGCGATCCGACGACAGTAACGCCAAACTTGCGCGATCCGTCGCCGGAGGAATCGCGAACGTGTGCCGATCGGACGATTGCGAAGGAGGAGGCACCACGCTCGGACGCTCGGCAGAGGAAGCCGGAGGCGGCCAACTTTGCCGTTCATGCGGCGCAGGCGGAGGCCAGCTTTGACGCTCTGGAGGTGCGGGAATCCAGCTCGTTCGCTCGGTCGTCACTGCCGGCGGTGGTGGGGTCGTGCGTCGTTCGAAAGGGCCCATTCCAAAATCATTCGTGACATCGACACGGTCACGTACGTCCAAGATTACAACAGGCCTCACGTCGTTGACTAGAAAGATTCGCGTTTTTTTCCGAATTTTTGAGGGGGTTTTGCCTTACGGAACGCAGGATCTGCGCACGAATTTTCGCACGTCGAATCGTGTGCGATTCGACTTTATCGCCAGTCGCGATCTTCTAACGACATTCCTTTCGGCACCGTTGCCCCATCGCCCGATTCGACAATTCCAGCCACCGGATAGGCACAATAATCGAGGCTGTACGCGCCCGCCGGACGGTGATTCCCAGACAAACCAATTCCACCAAAAGGCAATTTGCTGCTGGCGCCCGCCGTGCCCGTATTGACGTTGACGCATCCAGCTCGCATTTCGCCAGAAAAACGCGCGATCGTTTCCGTATCCTTCGTAAAAATAGATGCCGCGAGACCAAATCGTGTCGCGTTGGCTTGCGCCAAAGCATCGTCGAACGAATCGACGATTGACAACCGCAACAGGGGTCCGAAAACTTCGACGTCCGCACCAGGTCCGTCGAAACCGATCGAGAAACGATCGACACGCATGATGCCCGGGGAAAGGAAAAAACCTCCACTCGGCGTGTCGATACAGCGCGCCTCCAGCAATATTTCTCCGCCTTGCTGCGCGAATCGAGTCTGCGCGTCGAGCACCGATTGCCGAGCTTGCGCGCTGATGATCGGGCCCATGAACGGTTCTGGCCGGGCAAACGGATCGTTTATCACGAGGCGCGAAGACATCGCCACGATTGCTCGGACAAACGTTTCGGCTACCTGCCGATGCACGATGAGCCGTCTCGTGCACGTGCAACGTTGACCGGTCGAGACAAACGCCGAACGGACAACTTCGATGGCGGCTTGACGAAGATCCGCATCGGGCATCACGATCGCGGGAGCATTACCACCCATTTCAAGCGCTAGGATCCGCCCCGGTTCGTCAAGACAAAGCTCCATGATCCGCCGACCGACAGGCCACGAACCGGTAAACAAAACACCACCAACCAAAGGGCTCGTGACGAGACGTGTCGCTTCTTCCGCTCCTCCGTGCACAAGGTTGATCACGCCCGCGGGTGCTCCTTCGGCGACCAAAGCTTCTTGCAACCACGCCGCGAGGGTTTGTCCAACCGCAGGCGCTTTGTCGCTCGGCTTGAACACCACGGTGTTGCCCAAAGCCAGCGCGGGGATGATGTGACCATTCGCGAGATGTGCCGGAAAATTGAACGGACCAAGCACAACCATCACGCCGTGAGGTCGATAAAAAGTTCGTCCCGTACGCGTTGCACCGAGCGGAATTTCGAATGCGCGTACGCGACGCAAGCCCCCATGTTCCGAATCGTCGAGCGTGATGTCGACTTTGGCAGCGAGTAGATCCGCTTCCGCGCGCGCGTCCCAGAGCGCTTTTCCAGTCTCGAGTGCGATGAGGCGCGCCATGTCTGCCGCCCGCGATCGGCACAGGTCACGGAAACGCAGCAGCGCCGCGTAGCGACGTTCCGCTGGCCATCGTGCCCAGATCGGTAACGCCGCCGCCGCTGTTTCGATGGCACGATCGACGTGGTCGATGACCGGGCTTCCCTGCCAGATGATGTCCGCAGGGCGAGCTGGGTTTGTCGAGACGATTGATTCCCCAACGAGCGGAACGATTTGGTCGCCGATGATGTCGGCCGGCACGAGCGAAACAAGGGAAGAGACGTTGTGCATTGGCGTCAGGGTTCGAGCAGTTGCGCCGCGTGTCAAGCGCGCTTGCTCGCCAGGGCAAGGTTACTTGGGGGCAAACGCCACGCCGCGATATGCCGTATTCGTCGGCGACATCGCGATGGGGACGATCGTCGGAGAAACCCCGGGTTCGTCGTAGATCGACAAGATGCGATTCGTCGGAACTTCGGATGTCGTCGCAATGATGCGCACGCCTTTCCCTTCGACTACAGCAGCAAGTCCGCGAACGCCGGACGTGCCATCGCCGAATGTGAGGTCGTTCGTCCAGGAAAACCCATCGTACACCCAACGCTGGATGCCCCCAAAATTGGCCAACGATCGGTCGTCAGCGACGTACATCGTATCGAGGCCCGAGATGGCGGCAGAGCGATCAACAAGGGCAAACGAGTACGGGCTTGGGCCAGCGACCGTGGACATTCCAGGAAGTGGCGTTGCCGTTTGTCCCGACGTGGTGGGCAGGCCAGAGCCAATGGTAAACACGTTGACGAAGGTTCCTGCGCCCGCACTGCCATACAGCTGATTGGCGAAGACGTGGACAAACCGAGCATTGTTTGGTGCTGAAAGAATTTGTGTCGAATCCGATGCGCCGAGCGTCGTCGAGTGCACGCCGCCGACGGGGGCGGTTCCATTGCCGGAAACCCATATCGACAAACCGTCTGGCGATGTCGCACCTCGCACGCTGCTCAAGTTGAACGCTGTGCCTAGGCTGGTGCTTGTGTCGACGTTGTCGAACGCATCAATCCGACCCACGATGCGCGTATAATCGGCGGTCGCGGTCGTGTTGACGGAGGGTGTACCAACGTCCGCCTGATAACCCGCAACAAGAATAAATTTCTCGTCGGCAGACAACGAGAGGTTTCCTTCAGCCGTGGCCGTACCTGAAAGCGTCAGTGGCCAATTGTTTCCCGACGCAAATGTTGGCAATGCAAGCGTGGTTTTTCCGGGCGTGGGTGAACCGTCCGTTCGAAGATGTTCGATGTAAACTGGTGTAGCGTTGCCTGTAAGCGCCAAACTGCCATCACCCACGCGTAACACGACAAACGATTGCGTGTTGTTTCCCCCGCCGCTCGAGCTCGACGAAGACGAACTTGGTCCCGCACCTGCGCCCGAGGACGAACTCGAGGCTCCGCCTGTGCCGTTTCCGCCCATTCCGCTGCTCGCAGCAGAGCTGCTCGACGATTGTCCACCCCAGTCCGCTCCTTCTCCACCTTCGCCGTTTCCGAAGCCGGAGCGCGTCGTACCTTGGGCACAAGCGACGACGACAAATGGCGTCAGGGCCAACGAAGTAAAAGCGATGGTGATTGTTGAGGGCGATCGGCGTAGGAGCACGGCGGTGGCTTTCTTTTCGGGGCGTGGATCCACACCTGGGTTTGCGTGTAATTTGCGTGTAAGCTGCGCGCGAGTTTCGCGTTTGGTGCACACAGTATGATCTGCAAATCGCTCCGTCTTGGGATTTTTTCGAGTGGCTTGGTCGTGATGATGCTTGGTGAATCGCGCCTCGTTTGGGCACAACCGAGTGACCAGCCGGAGTTGGCGGTGCCCGATGCGCAGTCGGGGCCCATCGAGCCGAATTCTCCGCGCCAACAACGTCAACCGTTGCAAATTGCAGCCGATCCATTTCCTCCTCCGCCCCCTCCGCCTCCTCCGCCTCCTCCGCCCCCTCCCGAGCCTGAGAAACCACACAATTGGTACTTGTTACATCCGGGTATTTTTCCCGAAGCGGTAACATTTGCAGGGCTCACGCAGTTTGGCCTGGCACAAGCGACAGCGAAAGACTTCTACGGCATATTACAGTTTGCGCCCTACAAGAGTGAAGCGGGTACGTTTGCCGGGATTGCGCAGGTTGGTCTCGGTCAAACAGAAATAAAAGAATCATTTTATGGAGGTTTGCAGTTTGCGTTAGGGAAAAACTCGGCCGCTGATTTTCGAGGTTTGACGCAGATAGCGCTTTATCGTAATGAAGCGACGCGTGATTTCAAAGGGCTCCTGCAATATTCGTTGTGGGAAAACCATGCGGAAGAATTCGCCGGGCTTTTGCAAGTCGGCTCGAAAAACGTGGCGGGCGGCTTCATCGGCGGATTGCAATTGGGCGCGTACAACAAAATCGACTCGGACGGCGGACGGAGCAATTCGAAAAAATTCATCGGGCTGGCGCAGATTGGTGGCCTCAATGAAGTGATCGATACGCCTTATTACGGTGTGCTTCAGGTGGGCGCGATCAATTGGCAAGAAGACGCGGACTACCACGGCATTCTGCAAATAGGCGCGTTTAATCGTACGGATGCCGCGTATTACGGCATTTTGCAAGTTGGTGGAGCCAACTTCGTCAAAAAGGAATTCGTCGGACTGGCGCAGGTCGGATTGGCGAGCATCGTGAAAGAAGAGTTCGTCGGTGGATTTCAAGTTGGGGCCGTGAATGCCTCGAAACTCTTCAAAGGCATTGGGCAAGCCGGGCTACTCAGCTTGGCGTTCGATGGATTCGATGGCATTTTCCAAGCGGGCGCGCTCTTCAGTGGCGCGGACAAGTTTCATGGGGTGCTCCAAATGGCGGGCATCGTGAACTATACTGACGCGGAATTCAAAGGAGCGTTCCAAATAGCGCCCATCAACTTGAATTTCCGCAAGGTATACGCGTTTGCTCAAATTGGTGGGGCCAACGTTTCCATCAAGGAATTTCAGGGATCGCAATGGGGCCTCGGGAACGTCGCCTTGTCCGAGATGAACGGGCTTCAGGTTGGCCTCGTCAACGTCGCGGAACATGCGACGGGGATACAAGTGGGCGGGGCAAACATAAACAAACAATTGACCGGAATGAGTATTGGTGTCGTCAATACCGCTGACGAAGTAACGGGTCTTCAGATCGGCCTCGTCAATCGCGCCAAGAAATTGCGTGGCGTGCAGATTGGCGTGGTGAATGCGTCCGAAGATGGCGGATTGCCGTTTATTCCTGTGGTGAACGTCGGGTGGAAGTGATGGCGGGTGGCGCCGTTTTTTGTTGGATTGGCCTGGTAACGTTCGGCATTCTTTGAGCGAGCGAGCGGACGCGTGAAAATAACGTCGTCATTGCAAGATGGGTACCGTTGCGTGAAATCGTCGCACCCACATTTTTCATGAATGGTTATCGCCTTCTTGTGCCCTCCGAGCAACGGTGCTACCGTCGCCCGCGAGCGTCCAGCCATGAAAGTTCCCTACGCCAACTGCGATTTTGCCGACATCCGCAAACGAGAGTACTTCTACGTCGACAAGACCCCGTTCATCCCGCACATCGAGAACACGAACGAGAATCACCTGATCTTCCTTCGTCCCCGAAGGATTGGCAAGTCGACGCTCATCAGCACGCTCGAGAGTTATTACGACATTGCCCTTGCGGATAAGTTCGACGAACTCTTCGGGGGACTGTGGATACACGAAAACCCGACGCCAGGGAAAAACAAATATCTCGTCCTGACTCTCGACTTTTCGCCGGTCGACACGACGGGTACTGCCGAACAGATTTGCACGAGTTTTGCGAAGCAGGTGAAGGCTCCGGTCTGGGCGTTTATCAGGCAGTACACGGCGCTGATTCCCGAGTTGGCATCACTCGAAGAGACCGCCTGCGCATCGTCGAGAAACGAGGACACCGCCGCACTCATGACCGACCTTTTGACCATCGTCGGACGTGCAGGTCATCAAGTCTATCTGCTCATCGACGAATATGATCATTTTGGTAATCGGATGCTCTCGGATGGGCAGGGCGATGCATACCAGGAACTCGTGCGCAGTACTGGATTCGTGCGTAGTTTTTATGCGAGCCTCAAGGCTTTCACGCGCAAGAGCATTCTCGCGCGCACGTTCATCACCGGCGTGTCGCCGATTATGCTGGACGACTTGTCGAGCGGATTCAACATCGTCACCCACATTTCGCACCATGACGCTTTTAGCGCAATGTCAGGTTTCACGCAGGCCGACGTAAACCGAGCTATCGACACGCTGCTCAAGGATAAGCCGGAATTGGCAAGTGACCCGCGCATTGGGGATCGCCCGGCGTTGCTGGCAACGCTCGAACGTTATTACAACGGATATCGATTTTCGACGCATGCGATCGAGAAGGTGTACAACTCGACATTGATTCTGTACTTCTTGGGCCAACTGCTCGCGCAGGGGCGGTACCCCTCCCAAATGATCGATTGGAATGTCCGCACCGATTACGGGCGCCTTTATGGGCTGGTCAAAGCCGCAACCGAGCGAAAGTCGGGAACGCGAGCATTGCTCGAGCAGATTCTGACGGACGAATACGTGACGAGTCCTTTGGTGGAGCGGTTTGGAACTCAATCACCGTGGGGACGCGCGCAGATCGTGTCGCTGTTTTATTATATGGGGATGTTGACGTACGGGCCGAATGCGGCGGCCATGGACATTCCACAACTCGTGGTACCCAACCGCGTGATGCGGGAAGTGCAATGGGGGTATCTCGGGTTCGCCATGGAAGAGCACGAGCATATCAAGATCGATATGACCGACATCGAAACGTCGCTCGATGCGATGGCCAACCGCGGAGACATTCAACCGTTACTCGACACGTTCCAAGAGCAAGTCATTGGCCGCCTGAGCAATCGAGACGTCATGAACTTCGACGAGAAAACGATGAAGCTCATGTTGATGGCGTATCTTTGTCAAACGCAGGTATTCAACATAACGAACGAGCTCGAATTCTCCCAAGGTTATTGCGATTTGTTGCTCGGCCTTCGCGGCAATGCGTCGGCCAACAAATATGCGTGGATCATCGAAGCGAAGTACGTGAAGACGAATGCGAAAGTCGCGGATATCGACAAGGCTGTGGAGCAAGGTTACGAGCAAATCGACAAGTATACCGCCGACAAGAGTCTCGTGCAGATGCTCACGCTGGGTCATGAATTGAAGGCGGGTGTGCTGGTGTTCGTCGGATTAAAAAAGGTGTTGTTTCGCGCGTGGCCGCGACCGGAGAAACCGGCAAAGATAAAGATGAAGAAAACGGCTGCCAAAAAGACGCGTGCGTGAAACTATCGCAGCACCGCAAACGATTCTCGTCTTTCTCGCCCTTGCTTTTCAGCCTCCAGCCTGGTAATCCCTCCCGTTATGCAAGGCCGAGTTCTCATTGTGGCCGGGTCGGATTCCGGCGGTGGTGCAGGCATTCAAGCCGATCTGAAAACCGTCATGGCCCTCGGTGCATTCGGCACTACCGCCATTACCGCCCTCACGGCGCAAAACACGCTCGGCGTTTTTGGGGTTTTCCCCGTCCCGCCTGATTTTATCGCCCAACAATTGGCCGTCGTCCTCGACGATATCGGCGCCGACGCCATCAAAACCGGCATGCTGCATTCCGCCGCGGTCATTGATGCCGTTGTGAATGTTATCCAAAAACATGCGCCGAACGTGCCCATCGTGGTCGATCCCGTCATGGTTGCCAAAGGTGGCGCCCCATTACTTTTGCCCGAAGCTCGCGAAGCGCTCATCCAGCGCCTTTTGCCACTGGCTACCGTTTTGACGCCTAATCTTCCCGAAGCCGAAGTTCTTACGGGACAAACCATTCGCAACGTGGACGAAATGCGCCACGCCGCCGAAAAATTGATGAACATGGGCCCCGCCGCGGTTCTCGTCAAAGGTGGACACCTCGAAGGCCCACGCGTCGTCGACGTCCTCCTCACACGCGACGGTGAACATATTTTCGAAGACGAGCGCATCCAATCGCGATCGACCCACGGAACCGGGTGTACGCTCGCTTCAGCCATTGCCGCGGGAATCGCCCAAGGTTTGGATCTGCTTTGCGCCACCAAACGGGCTCGTCGTTATCTACGTCTCGCCATGACCCATGCGCCAGGTTTGGGAACCGGTCACGGTCCCCTCAATCATGCCGTGACAGTCGTGCCGCTGCCCCCAGTTTGAACGATTGAGGCCCCGGGTTGCCTTCGGCGCCCGTCGCCAAACCCCAATTCGTGACGACCCGTTTGTCTGGGACGTCGACGCTCCTTTTTGCACGTTCTGGTCATTCTGACTGCCTCACATCTGAGAGCACGACTACCGCGAGCCAAAACCGCTCGCCAAACATCTCACGAAAATGTATTCTTCTGTACGTTCGTTGGATGGGGGCAAACGATGAACCACGGCCTAAAGTTGGATTTTGGAAAATCTGTTTCGCTGGCCGATATTTCGACCGTGATGGAACGTAATCAAGAGCCGTCTCCAACGAAACGCCTAGTCTTTCGAGACGACCATTTTGTATTTTCGCAATTAACGGACCATATGCGCAAATCTGTCGACATTGTGACGGATTTATTTGCGCGAATGGCCCTTGAAGAAACGCGCGCCAGATTTTTGGCCGATGCGAGTTTGCGTCTTTTTGCGTCGAGTGATGAAGAAACGACATTTGCTACTTTGTCCCGATTGTTCGTTCCGAAGCTCGCGGACGCAGCCTGTTTTATTTCCCTTCACGGCGACGAGGCGCTTTGTCGCTGCGTAGCACACGCCGATCCGGCCAAAGAAAGTTTCGTCCGGGCGCTTGCCGGTGCGTTTGTTCGTGGCGGTGAAAGACGTACGGAATGGGCCGAGCAAGTATTGGATCAAGGTCGACGTATTGATTTGGCCGGACAACCCTTCACGGTTGTTGCCGAACGTTTGTCGAATGATCCCGAAGTTTCCAGGGCGTTGGCGGCGCTTGGCGTCCAATGGATCGAAGGCTGGCCGCTTTTATCGTCGCATCGGGTTTTAGGCGCGATATTCCTATTTGGGAGCACATTACGACACGAGTTCGATTTTGCTGGCGGAGAAATGTTGCAATCGCTGACACATATTGCAGGCTTGGCCCTGAGCAACGCGCACACACATGAATTCGAACGGCAATCGATTCGAGCGCGTGAACACCTCATGGCCATGGCTGCCCACGACTTGCGCAATTCGTTGTCTTTGGCATTGTTGAGTTTGTCTACGTTGGAAACCTTCGACGAAGGGTCGAATGGGGGGTCCCAACCATCGCGTATCGTTTTTTTGCGCAAAGGGTTGAATCGAATGCAACGCCTCTTGGACGATTTGCTCGATTTTTCAACCATTGAAACGGGTCATCTATCCATTTCGTCGGCCGAACAATCCGTTTCGAAGCTCATTGAAGAAGCTGTCGATACATTTCGTGACGCAGCTTTGCACAAAAATATCAAGCTAGTCGGGCGAGCGCCCCTCGAATCCTGTCGTCTCGAATGTGACGGTTTCCGAATTCTTCAAGTCTTGTCGAATCTTATCGGTAATGCGCTGAAATTTACGCCCATGGGCGGCGAGGTGACGTTGACGGCTGTCGATGTAGGCGACGAAATCGAGTTTTCCGTATCCGATACCGGATGCGGCATAACTCCCGCCGAATTACCACGTGTCTTCGATGCGTATCGTCGATCAACTCGGTTGAACGCGGGCGGAGTGGGCCTTGGTTTGTCGATTGCCAAAGGAATCGTCACGTCTCATGGCGGACGAATGTGGGTGGAAAGTCGATTGAAAGAAGGAACGACGTTTTTTTTCCGCTTACCAAAACATAGTGCTACAGAATCGGAAATCGACGGGGCGCGACATTGATCAGCTATTGGATCGACCGCATCGAGCCTCACCCCCCCAGCCCCATAAGCGCTAACTTAGCGCCGTTTCCGTGTCGCGCCTCACCCCCCAGAGTTGAAAGCGGATCACAACGATCTCGGGGGTATTGGGGCGTAGCCCCCATCGTAAACTGGCTAGAGTGCAAGAGTCGGGTCGCGAAGCGAGCCCGACGAATGCACTGACTAGGGCCGTTCGAGCTTAAGCTAGAACGTGCCCGGCTTTCATAGCAGGGGCCGGGGGGTGAGGCGCGTGCTATCCCCCGACGCCCACTCCAATGGGGCAACTTACGCCCGTGCCACCGAGGCCGCAATATCCATCGGGGTTTTTCGACAAATACTGTTGGTGGTATTCTTCGGCGTAATACAGCGTCGGAGCGTCGATGATTTCCGTGGTAATCGTTTCGTGACCAGCCTTCGTCAACGCCTCTTGATATTCATTGCGGGATTGTTCGGCAGTCGCGAGTTGCGCCGGACCATAACAATAAATACCCGAACGATATTGCGTTCCTGCGTCGTTGCCTTGCCGCATTCCTTGCGTCGGATCGTGGTTTTCCCAAAACACCTTCAACAGATCCGCATACGAAATGCGCGTCGAATCGAAAACCACGAGCACCACTTCGTTATGACCCGTGCGACCACTACAAACCTCTTCGTACGTCGCGTTCGGTGTGTGTCCTGCCGCGTATCCAACGGCCGTCGACGTCACGCCCTTCGTTTTCCAAAACTTGCGTTCTGCTCCCCAAAAACAACCCATGCCGAACATCGCCAGTTCCTGTCCTTTGGCGAACGGCGGAACGTAGCTTGTTCCGAGCACATGATGCGTTCCCGATACGCGCATCGGTGTGCTCTGCCCCGGCAGTGCTTCTTCCTTCGTCGGCATCAAGAGCTTGTGTTTTTTGTTGGAGAACATGCCGGCATCTTGAAACGATCCCGGACCATTGGAAAGGGAAGGGGACGTTTTCGCCCTAATTCGGGGTTTTCTTGCGAGGTCTCGGACCAGGCACTTCTTCGGTTGCTTTACCCGTCGCCGAAGAAATCGACGACCCCGCACCTCCACCGCGAACGTTCACGGGCACCACGACCCAATCGTTTGGCTTCAAAAGATCTTTTGAAATCCAGCCAATCGGAGCGTGTTTTGCGGTTGTCTCTACGAACGCATACGCTCGTCCATCGTATGTGATCTTCGTCCCTTGCGCCGGAATCGCCACGCCAAGCATCGAGTGACGATGGGCATCGGACGTGAGCATCACGCTGTCGATGCCGAACGAATCGAGCAGCATGTGCAAGAGCAACGCCTTCGAATCACAGTCGCCTTTCTTTTGCGACACAACGAGAGCCGGGGGCAAAAGCCCAAACGGTCGGTCTTTCGGGATCTCGTACGGGATCGATTGAACGTACGACATGACGAGTTCTACCGTTTGCGTCGCGTCGAGTTTGGCTTCACGAACCCGAAGTTTGAAGCGCGCCGAGATCGGATCGATCTCGTCTTTGCTGTCTTCCGCAAGGCTTTCGAAGATGCACTGCATCTTCACGTCGCACCCTCGAGGAGGTGTCCAGACGAAGTTGCCGTTGCCTTTATCTTTGAACTTCACCCGTTTGGCCAAGGCCAGATGCGCGTCGTTCACCGCGGCTTGTTCCTTCGCACCAAGGGCGTAACGCGTGCGGTAAACCGACGGTTCGAGTCGTTGATCGCGCCATGCAAATTTGGTGGCATCGGCTTCCGAAGCCGTGGGTGGAAAGGCTGCAAGTCCAAGATCGACACCAGGTGTCGTGTCGGTCGGTTCGGGTTCGTTCGGGATGAGTAACGTCGTCAAGTCGGGAAAGTTGCAACAGCAACCCGTGACAAAAAGGCCCAAAATTGCGTAAAAACCAAAGGTTTTACCGCGGCTCATGACGGAGCCACGACTTCGTCGCGCGCAAGCGTCGGCAGCGGCAAGAGTCCGTCGAGTGCTGTTTCGAGTCCCGGTGCGACGACGAGGGAGATGACGACCATGACCGTCCCGAGCACGATGGCCGGAGCGACATTTCCTTTACGAATTTGCGCGATTTCATCAACGTCGCGGGTCAAGCGGCTGAACAAAAACGTTCCGATGGCGAGCGTTGCGGCACCAACGGCGAGTGACAGTGCGGCGTGAACGAATCCGTAAAATGCCAATTTTCCAAGCGCCAAACCGGAGATCGTTTGACCTCGAAACAAAAAATCGATCGCTGAAAACGTTGCGGTCACGGCGTGTTGTGCGAGCAGGCCCAGCGACAAAAGTCCCGCTGCTGCGAGTACCGCGGCGGCTATGTTGCCCTTTTCGAGTTCCGTATCCATGTGGCCCGTGCGCAAAAGTCGTGCGAGCAGTCGAGAGCCCATCCACACGCCTGCGGCACCAACGACGACGCCAAAAAGAATCTTGCCCATGCCGATGAGGAAAAGAGAAACATTCACGCGGGCGAGCGTACCTGGACTTGGTTTCCAGACAAGATTTGCGACGAGCCTTCGATTGCGGTAAGCGGAACCATTGGTGTCTCCTTTAGTTGTGTGGTGCGTGGTGGTGCAAAGTGGTGCTACCCGACTGAGGCGATTCGCACCATGACGTCGGCCAAGCAGCTCTGTCATTCGCTCGTGGATCTGGCCCTTGCGCGGGGCGGCAAAGACAACATCACCGTGGTCGCCGGGCGCGCGCCCAAACGGGCGACGACGAGCGGCTG
>JANORL010000151.1:0-3897 GCA_031415295.1 Polyangiaceae bacterium
GTCTCAATGACGCCAGGCCGTTGAAAGCGGAAGTCCACCATATCGGGCACGTGCTGGACTTCTGCATTACGAGTTTTGCAGTGCCGATTGCGACGCGTGATCTCGCGAATGTGGTAGCCGCTGTGGCGGGGGGCGATGTGCAGTGCATTCCAGTGCGTATTAACGGTCAATCTGGTATGTTCGTCCTGAACTCGGTTCGTGTCATTCGCTGTGTCGACGAGAACCGTTCGGAGTTCATCAAGTGGACGGAACAAGATGCCCGGCCCGACAAAACTGGGCAATACCGGCAAGTGACGAAACTAGTACTTGATAGGACCGCAATTCCGCCAGATGCGAACTTCTTTCGCGTCGAGGGCTGGAAGATAGCGCTCATCGTCTCTGAAACCGTCAAAGACGCCATGGAACGTGTTGGCTGTTATGGTGCCGAGTTTACCGAACTCGAAATGGTGTAATGCACAGTGGAACCGGCTCAGTTGGACCAATCGCGTCTTGACGGTTTTTCGTACGTTGGCAACAATCCGTTGACGTTGATCGACCCGACGGGCTTTCAGCAACAAACCCGTGAAGCCATTCCGGAGATATTGGATACCATTGAGCAGACCGTCATTACAAGTGCAGAAAAGGTGCCAGGCACTTTTGGGGTCCACTTTTTGGGTCCACTTTTTGGGTCCCAGCCACCCGCGGTCTCACAGGCCCATCTACCCATGACACGTTGTGTCATCGGGGATGAACCCTCGATGCCGCGCAGCGTCGAGTGGAGGGCAAGCTGCCGAAACCCCGGAGGCTTCGTCAGGCGCCACGGGGGGTTGATTCGGAGGTCGAGGGGCCTGACACATCACAACAACGTGTCGATGTGGAAGGCCCCTCGGTCTAGGGAAGGCGAGGCGTTGCGTCGATTTCGAGGCCTTTCGGTCCACGGAAACGAGGCGGAAGCATGATGGGGCAGATCTCGAGGTATCGGAAGTCGAGACGATGCGGCGTTGGGGCAGGCCTGGGGGCCTTGGGAGCGAGGCGTTGCGTCGATCAGGAGGCCAGTAGGCTTGGTGGATTACTTTTGTGCGGACGTTTCTCGAGCGGCGCGTTACGTTCTTACGCCGCCAGCGCATATCTCTCAATCACGTGCTGAAACACGACCCCCGTCTTCGCCTTGTACACATCCGGCGTATAGACCCGCGGAAGACCCTCATCCAGCGCTTTTTCAATCGCGTCTTGCACCTTCGCCCGCGATTGCACAGTTTTTTGCCAATCCATCGTCAGAATGCCTTTGAGCCGGGCCAAAAGCTCCTTCGCTACCTTTTTCACGTCGTCTCGCTCTCCCGGCGATAACTCCGGCCCCGGTCGCGTCAGCAAATCAAATACACAAAGCTCTTCCTCGCTCAGTTGCTCGCGCACATGACGCGTTTCTTCTTCGGTGAGCGTCAGGCTCAGTTTCAGCAGCTCCTGAAACAACTGGTCAATCTGTGCCGACCCTGCATTGTTCGCTTCAATCAACGCCTCGAATTTTTCGAGCAAATCCACCCGCGTCGGATTCGCCGCGATCAACCTTTCCAACTGTTTGCGAATCGACGCCTTCATTCGCTCGATATCGAGATTCTTCGTTTTCGATTGTTTGAACTTCGCCCCAAGTGCCTTGAAATCGATTTTGGAAAGATCTATCGGCGGCGGTCCACCCTTGATCATCTCCGTCCCTTCGATGGAACGGTCGAGCACTTCGCCAATACGCCGCAACACTTCGGTGATATCCGCTTTTTTGGGATTCAGCTCGAGCCGAATCTCATCCACAATCGCGCCGAGCGTCGCCATGCGCGTCGCAAATTCATACGCGAACCGATGCGGCTTCAACGCTGTATACACGCGCGCAGCCAAGAGCGCCTGCGCCATGAACGTTTTTCGCGTATCGTCCGGTGCAATCAGCGCCGTCTTCGCTTCAACAAAAAGGGTCAGTCGCGCCAGCTCCGTTTCCTCGTTTTCAATCGACGTCAACGATACCCCAAGCGCCGCGCAGAATGATGCATTCTCTTGCAAAATCACCCGCAGCTCGTCCACAAGCGTTTCTTTGTCGCTCACCGGTGAATCATGGCTACTCCCCGTCCCGTAAATCGACAACGCTTTTTCCAGCGACGCAAACACGTTTGCATAATCCACAATCACGCCGCTCGACTTGCCTGGATATACGCGGTTTGCCCGCGCAATCGTTTGCATCAGCGTGTGGTTACGCATCGGTTTGTCGAGGTATACCGTGGAACAACTCGGCGCATCAAACCCTGTGAGCCACATGGCGCACACAAACACAATATCGAGCGGATCCTTCGGATCCTTGAACTTTTCATCGAGCGGCGGTTGCGATTTTTGAATTCTTTCGCGATGCGGCACGATATCCAAAGCGAGCTTTTTCATTTCCTCCACTTCGTTTTGCCCCGCCGATACGATCACGGCCATATCGACTTCGTCCAGTCTACGCAGCCTTTCCAAAAGCCGCGCCCGCTCAACCGCATCAACCGCATCCGCTTTCTTCAGCGCCTCTTTGCACCACGCTTTTTCGGCGGCCCATTCTCGTTGCACTTTGTTGTACGTGCGTAACGTCGTCGCTTTGTCGATGGAGACGACCATCGCTTTGCCTTGGAACCCTCGATCCAGAAAATGCCGCACGATATCTTTAGCCACGGTATCCAGCCGATCGTCACGCGTAATCAAGTGATAACGCTGCCCCAGCATTTTTTGCAGTCGCGCCTCGTTTTCATCGTCCAGGTTCGCGTCTTCGATCACTTCATAAATGTCGTCGTTCAGCTCGAGGTTCGTCAGTTTTAGCTCGGGCGTCCGGTTTTCATAAAACAGCCGCACGGTTGCGCCGTCTTCCACCGATTGCTGGAAATCGTAAATGCTCACGTAATCGCCAAACACTTCTTTCGTGCGTTCTTCACCGGCGATCAGCGGCGTCCCCGTAAACGCCACAAACAGCGCATTAGGCAGCGCCGCGCGCATGTTCATCGCCAGCGTATCGTATTGGGACCGATGCGCCTCGTCCACGATGACAATCACGTCCCGCCGAGCATTGAGCACATCCGGCGTTTGAAACTTATGAATGAGCGTAAAAATGTAGCGATGATTCTCGCTTAGCAGTGTCCGCAGCTCTTTCCCACTTTTGGCGTGGCATTTCGTCGCGTCTTCGACAGCGCCACAATCGGCAAACGTTTTGGCGATTTGTTCATCCAGCTCGACGCGATCCGTGACAATAACAAAGGTCCAATTGCCTTTGATTGTACGCAGGATCTTTTGCGCGTAAAACACCATCGAATAACTTTTGCCCGACCCTTGCGTCTGCCAAAACACGCCCGCGCGTCCATGTCCGGCCTCGCGCGCGGCGAGCGTCGTTTTGATGGCGTTGTTTACGCCGAGGAATTGGTGATTCTGCGCCAGAATCTTTGTTAGGCCCGTTTTGTGTTGCGAAAAAATAGAAAAGTTCTGCACGAGGTCAAACAGGCGCGAGTGGTCGCATGTCCCGCGGAGCAGCACTTCGAGGGAAACGCGGCGCGGTTCGCCTTCGGATTCGATACGTTTCCATTCGAAGAAACGATCCCAATCGGCCGTGAGTGAACCGACTTTGGCTTCGTGGCCATTGGACGATATCAAAAAAGCATTGTAGGCAAACAATTGCGGCACGCCGTTTTGCGGGTGTTTGTAACTTGTCAGGTTATCGTCAAAACCTTGTTTGGCGGGGATGCCTTGGCGTTTCAGCTCGATGACGACCCACGGCAAACCATTGACGAACAGCGTGATATCGGGGATGCATTTGTAGAGGGGGGCTTGCACAGCGAATTGGGCAACGGCCAAAAAGTCGTTTTCGCTGGGTTTGCTCCAATCGAAGACACGCAGGGTGAGCGTTTCGTCTTTGTGGGT
>JANORL010000152.1:0-2514 GCA_031415295.1 Polyangiaceae bacterium
CGGTGCCGGTCGTGTTGCAAAAAGAAAACGTCAAGACGCTTCCGACCGATATTTTCGATAAGATCGATAAGCTCTCGTCTCCGCGGCTCGTCGAATACTGGGAACGAGATCCGTGTGCGCCGCCCATGCCCGAGACAAAGAACGTTCCGAGAATGGTCCGCGTCTCGGAAAAAGAAATCGTCATCAGGGATGGTGTAAAAGTCGAAGCTCGATTTAACGTCGGCGAATACGAGGTGGTCATTTTGAGCGCCCGGGATTCAGGCGGGCTCGCTAAGTGGTTACGCCAAGAGAAATACAAGGTACCAGAAGGATCGGAGCCTTTGCTTCGTCCGTACGTGCAGAGCGGGAGCAAGTTTTTTGTGGCCAAGGTCGATACAAAAAAAGTGCGTTTCGAGAATGGTCAAGCCATGCTCTCGCCGCTGCGTTTTCATTACGACAGTGAAACGTTCAGTTTGCCCGTGCGTCTCGGTCTGTTGAATTCAGCGGGCACGCAAGACCTGATTGTGCATATCCTGGCCCATGGACAGCGGTACGAAGCGGCGAATCGTCCCAATATCGCCATTCCGACGAACATCGATGTGAACGACAATGTACGTAACGACTTTGGTGCGTTTTACGTGGCGCTTTTCGATCGCACGCTGGCGCGACAACCTCGCGCGGCCATTACCGAATACTCGTGGGACGCCAGCACGTGCGATCCTTGTCCAGGACCAACGCTTGACCCTATGGATTTTTTGACGCTCGGCGCGGATGTTTTGGTCGACCCGCCCAAAGCAACGTCGCAGGGTGGGCCGAAAGCAGCGCCTGCGCAGCCTCGGATGTGGGGCGTAGGAGGGTTTGTCTTGACGCGAATGCATATGCGTTATGGGAAAGACGAGGTTGCCGACGATTTGGTGTTTCGCACGGCAGCGCCGATGGTGGGAGGTCGCGAATTCATGAGCAATGGCAACAAGCTTGAAACCGGCGCGGTGCAAAGCAGCGTGAACAACTTTCAAGGTCGATACGCGATTCGGCATGCATGGAAGGGGGCGATAACGTGTGCCAATCCCGCGCGCGGAATTTGGGGCGGCCCGCCCGGAGGCGTTGCGAATAAAGGAATAGAAGTGGCACAAAAACTTGCTTTCGCAAAACGAGGTGGTTTCGACCTCGTGGCCATGACGGCGCGCGATGACAACGAAACGAAAATCGATAACGGAGTTTTCCTCCACACGCCGGCGGTGAATGCGGTTGCGCCGGCTCCCGAGCCCTCCGCGAATACGACACCGTCTGCCGTTGTTACCGCCACGCCAGCTCCTTCGGCCACAGGAGCGGCTGGACCGCCAGCGACACCTCCGCAAAGCGGTTGCGCCGGGTGTCGCGTGGGCGAATCGGAGAGTTCAGCGGCGCCGATTGGTGCGGGAATCGTCGCGGCAATGGGTTTTGCGGTGGCGAGGATGTTGCGGCGCAAATCGGTCTGAAAACGTCGCCGGAGTCGCTTCTTCGGTTCGCCAAGGTTTCCAAAAACACTTCGCCGCGACGTTTTTTTGACCACATTACCATCGGCAGTGTTTTAATCGCCTTGCCCCGTTGCAAAAACCAATCGAAAGCCGTTCGAAAACCTTCACGGTTGGCATAAGTAATTCAAAACGCTTTCAAACGACGCCTCGGCGTGCTTTTTGTTAGTTGAAGCTCTTTGAGACGACCTTTTTGTTTTCAAAAAGTGTTTCCAAACCCGTAGGCTGGTGTGCTGTGCGGGCCTTGAAAGGAGTTTCTTCCTTGCAGACGTTTCCAAAGTGGTAGCGGACCGGATCGCGATAATGCGTACGCTTATATCGGCAATCGAGGTGCATGGGATCGGGTCGATTGGAACGCGGAGCTCGTGCGCGGGGATCTGGGGAATGCAGTTCAGCAGCTCAAGCAGGAGCCGGGCAAGGGGCTGTTCGTGGGAGGCGTGAAGCTTCCGCTGGCGTTGGCGGAGCTGGGATTGATCGATGAGTACGAGTTCGTGGTGCAGCCCAGGCTGCCGGGCCATGGGCCCACTTTGTTCGCGGGGCTATCGAAGCATGTCGACTTGAAGCTCGTGGGCCGGCTGGAATTCGCCTCGGGGGCGGTGGCGATGCGGTATGAGCCGAGAAGGTAACCATTCCTTCTTAGAGATTTCGATCAAGCGTCAGCCTCCTACGATATTCGTCATCTCTTATCGACTGACAATGCCCCGTCGACAACTTCCGCACGACCCGCTTGAACTTTCGCGACAAACCGTCTACCGTGCCCGAACCTCCTATGTACACACGATCCATCGCTCTAGCTTTCGCCCTTGGAACAGCCACGCTGGCCGCAACACCCGTAGCCAATGCCTTCTGCGGTTTTTACGTCGCTGGAGCCGATGAAAAGCTCTTCAACAATGCGACGACCGTCGTGCTCATGCGCCAGGGTACTCGGACGGTGCTGTCGATGCAGAACAACTACCAAGGCCCGCCGGAAAACTTTGCGATGGTGGTTCCCGTGCCGGTCGTCTTGCAAAAAGAAAACGTC
>JANORL010000153.1:0-1505 GCA_031415295.1 Polyangiaceae bacterium
CCGCCATCGGATTCAAATCCACGCCGTACAAACATCGCCCGACAACTTGGCGCACCGCGTGACGATATTCATCCATCGAAGGCGTGCCATCCGCTTGCACACGCGCCACATGCGCGCCAAGACGCCGCGCCGCTGCCAACAAGAAATGGCCACTGCCACACGCGGGATCCACGATCGACAAACTGAGCAATGCATCGGCCGGATGAACGGGATTCGCCGCAATGGTCGCTTGTACGACGGGCTCGAGTGCACTGTCGAGCAAAACGTGAACCAGACTTTCCGGGGTGTAATACGATCCAGAGGTTTTACGCGCATTGCCTTTGGTCTCGGCACCGCGCGCAAAATCAAACGTGCGACAATCGTTCGTCACTTGCGGGACCAATTCGAGCAGACTTTCGTACACGCTGCCCAATTCTTCCGGACCCATGTCGCGCCAATTCACGCGCGCGAGACCCGCATTCTCTCGCAGCCACGACAAACGAAACATCGCCCCGAGCAACGCGTGGTTTTCGACTTTCGCCGCATCGAGCGCCGCGCATTGATCAGCCGCAAAAATGCCCGCGAGCGCCGGAAGACCGAGACGATCTTCGCCCAGCGCCAGCCCCCGAAAAACAATCTTCACGCTTTCCCATACATCGGAAAAACGATCGTGCGCACTACGCTTGACAGACCGCGCTCGCAATCGCTGAAGCCCATACGCCCGCTCGTACAACGATTTGGCCCCATCCGAAACGCTTTTCGGATGCAATACGGCGCGTTCTTCGGCCGTGAGCAAAAAAAGCAATCGATACACGAGACGCAACAATTGCTGAAAATACGTTTTTGTCGTCAGCTCGCCTTTACGCAAAGCTTCGCGCAAAGCTCCATTGTCGGGATGCGCCAAAAAACCATTGCCAAACGCGAGCAACGCAGCTTCGACGCCATCTCGCAATTGATCCCGCGCGCGGGTGCCTTCTTCACGCCCGGCATTTCGCCACGCTTCGAGCGCACTTTCCGAAGGCGCCGCGTCCGCTCGGCCAAACCGAGACTCGTGCAGCAGAAGCCACAACGCCGTAAAATCAGCATAACGTTCTTCGAGGAAAATACGCGCGAGGTCGACTTCGATCCACGCGGGCCGCGTAAGACTCGCATTGTCGCGCAAAAGCCGCAAAGTAAGGCCATCCGTGACGATGCCCCATAAACAACGGTCGTCTGCATTGAGACATTCTTGCGCCAAACCAAATGCGCTGCGCCGTCGATTGCCATCGCCAAACGCGGGCAAGTGAGTTTCCAGGCCGGTACCCACAGGAGCGATAACGACGGGAACTCGGCCGGCGAGCGCGGAAAAACCAATGGGATACACGCGACCTAGAACTTCCACGGGAGCGCAAGGCTTTAACGTGCCAAACCAAAAACTTTTCTGAAGCAATGTAATGATAAGCGTTTCGGTCAACGCTCGAGGATCGGCACCGCCGGCGCGACCGAGAGAAAACTTGTTCCACGCCGCACGTGCTCGATTCCAATCG
>JANORL010000154.1:0-18099 GCA_031415295.1 Polyangiaceae bacterium
GCTTGCGTCCGCGAAAGCTTCTCGTCTTCGACGATCGCGATCGCACGCAGTGTCTTCGCACGATCCGTGCCTTCGGTTTGCGCCTTGAGTCGCATCTCGAGAACGCCGACGAGTTCTTCCCAACGCGATGCTGCACGCAACACCGGTTCGAGAGCATCCGCGGCATCCAGACGAAGCTCCTCACGAGCTTCACCGATCGTACGAATCGCCTTGCTGGCGTGATCGTTCGTCGCGTCGTCGTCGAGCACCAGACGGTAGTGTTCGAGCGCGTCTTGCGGACTCGCAAGTTGATCGGCGTACAAGTCGCCGATGGCGGTGCGCAGCTTGACGCGATCTTCTTTCGTCGCCGCGTTGGCAGCTTGCAGCTTCAAGTTGTCGAGCAACTCGTCCCACATCTGTTCGGCGCGGTAGAGCCTTTCGAGCGAAGCGAGCACGGGTGCATCCGCGGGACGAGCATCGAGTGCCGCATTGAGTGCGCTGATCGCTTCTCGACGGTTGTTGAGCGACTTCTCGTAGCGACCTGCAGAACGAACGTTGAGGTCGTACCGCAGATCGGCATCGCTCGTTCCTGCAAGCTCCACACGTCGCGCGTACAACTCGACGAGTCGTTCTGCCGCATCGCGAGGCTCGTAGAGCGAGATCAACGCATCGACGGTGACGGTGCTCTCGGGATCGAGTTCGAGCGCACGTTCGTACGCCTTCGTCGCTCCGTCTTCGTCTTCGAGCATCTGAAGCTTCGTCTCGGCGATGCGGCGCCAGATGCCAGCGTTCTCATCATCCGACGCAATCTCGCTCTTCTTCTCGAGGACGCCGATGAGAATCTGCCAATCCGCGAGCAACGTACCGAGCGTATCCATCGACTCGAGCGGATCGCGTTCCGTTGCATCGATATCGCTCAGGCGACGATAGGCGCCGAGTGCACGACGTGGATCGTTGATCTTCTCGTCATAAACCTTCGCAACAGCAGACAACAGCTCGCGCTTCGTCATGTCGTCGTTGGTCTTGTCGATACCTTGCTCGTAGCTCTCCGACAAACGCTCCCACGCCTTCAGGATCGTGGCGAGGCGTTCGAGTTCTGCTCGCGTCTCGCCATCTTCCGGATCGAGGGCGAAGGCAGCGCGCATCGAACGGAACGCGAGGTTTCGATCGTTGCCGCGCGTCTCCCAGAGTTGCGCAGTCTCGCGAAGAACTGCCACCTTCTCGGTGACTTCCGTTGCGAGGTTGAACCGCTCTTCGTTTAGTTTGACCAGCAACCGCCAGTCATCGCTGCGTTCGTAGAGCGGGCGCAGAATCTCGACGACGCGTGCCTTGTGTTCGGCATTTTGCGTGAGCGCTTCGAGGTCCTTGATCGCTTCCGAATGCCAAGGAACGTCACCAACGATCGCTTCGAGTTGATCGATCGCCGCCGAAGTGTCCTTGATCTTGTCGCGATAAAGCCGAGCGAGCGCCAAGCGGAACGGAGCACCGGTTTCACCACTCGACGACGCTTCTGCACGTCGAAGGTAAAGGTCGGCCAGGTCCTGATCACGTCCAAGTTCTGCGTACAACTCAGTAAGCGCATCGAGCGACTTCGCATCGGAATCGTCCACGTCGAGCGCAGCTCGGTACGTATCGATCGCTTGGTCGAGCTGCTTCAACTCGACGCGTTCGAGCTTCGCAATCGTGTGGAGTGCGTCGAGACGATCCTTCTCGTAACGATGATCGAGCGATGCGCGATAGAGCGCCACCCGTTCTTCGTGA
This sequence comes from Polyangiaceae bacterium, assembly GCA_031415295.1. Lineage (GTDB taxonomy): Bacteria > Myxococcota_A > Polyangia > Polyangiales > Polyangiaceae > Polyangium. Next base: position 1,741 of record JANORL010000154.1, read on the forward strand.
CGATTTTCCTTCACGAGCAAACGATCGATCAACGCGAACAACTCGGTCGATTCGGGCTCGAACTCGTGCGCGCGGCGGTACCACTTCAAAGCACTCGCTACGTCGCCCAATTCCGCATAAATCTCGCCAGTGCGACGGCTCAACTTCGCCGTTTGCGCATCGTCGGATGAAACCTCGCTCAGCTCGGCCGAGTAGATTTCGGCAAGACGGCGCTCTGCACTCGCCACCTTCGCGAGGCGCTCGAGTTCGCGCCACACGCCTTCATCGCCAAGTTCCTCGTGGAGGAGCTTTGCAACGGTTTCAAGTGCGGCCTTGTAGTCCTCGAGTTGCTCTTCATGCAACGTCGCGAGTCTCGTCAAAAGCTCACGTCGTTCCGACGAATCCTCGCTCGCGGTAAGACGCGCATCGAGGGCGATCTTGACGCGCGCCCAATCGGCACGTCGCAAGTAGACCGGTTCGAGCATCTCGCCAGCACGTGCACGGTGTTCCGGATTCTCCGAGCACTCGAGAAGTGCTTCGAGTTCTCCGACGGCACCTGCATGTGCAGCTTCGATCGAAAGCGCTTCGGCCAATTCATCGAAGGCACGTGAAACGTCTTCGAGACGCTCGTGCGCGACCTTCGCGATCTTCACTCGAAGCTCGGCCTTCGTCCCAACTCCGCCATCGAGCTGTCGCTCGTAAAGCTTGATGAGATCCTCCCACCGCGCAGCCTCGGTGTAGAGCTTCTCGAGTGCGGCGATCGCACGCGGATTGAGTTCGACATCGAGGAGAACCTCGTACGTCTCGATCGCTCCGCTTTGGTCCTTCAACGAGTCACGTTGCAGCTCAGCTTGTCGGAAAAGAAGCTTCTTCTTCTCGTCGTCGCTTTCGGCGTTGTCGACACGTTGTCGCAAAATCTCGAGCAAGTTAGGCGCGTCATTCGCTTCTGCGTAGAGCTCCTCGAGCGAGATCATCGCGCGACGATCGTCACTCTTCGCATCAAGCGCCTTCTTGTACCATTCGATTGCGAGGGGTTTGTCCTCGAGCTTCGTGCGCGCTAGTTCGCCCGCGCGGAGCCGAACGTCTTGCTGAACCTCGCCATCGAGAACGTCGTCGACGACCGAGCGATAGAGATCCGACAGCTCGGTCCAACGTGACGTCGCAGCCGCGAGACGCTCGACAGTATTGATCCAGTCGGCAACCTCGGACTCGCCTGCGGCTTCACGCACACCACGCACGGCGTAGCCGAATGCACGGCCCGTATCGCTGAGTGGGCCTTCTGCAGTGCGCAATGCCGTCTGCAACTGCTCCAAACGTTCGCCCGTGCTTTGCGATGTCTCGACTTCGATCTCGAGGACGCGCAACAGCTTCTCGCTGTCGCCATCAGCCTCGTAGAGCGGATGCAACGTTTCAGCTGCATCACGCCGAGCATCAGCATCCTCGAGCAATGCTTCGAGCGCCGCCCGACATCGCGCATTGCTCGGGTCGAGCATCAACGCTTGCCGATAAGCATCGAGTGCTCCCGGCAAATCGTTTTGATGAAGCCGTCGCACATCACCGAGTCGCGCGAACAGATCGAGTCGCTCGTCTAGATCGCCCGTCAGGGACAAGTGCACATCGAGCGTATCGGCAAGATCCGCCCATCGTTCGGCCTTTTCGTACAACGTTTCGAGTGCCGCAAGCGTGGTCGGTTCCGGGCCAAACTCATCAGATACGTTGCGCCATCCGGTGATGGCACCAGCAACATCGTTCAGCTTGCTCGCCAGCGTTTCCGCAGCACGCACCATCGTGCGCTTGCGTTCGTTCGCATCCGTCGAAAGCGTTTGTCGTGCTTCGAGGATCGCCACGAGCTCACGCCAGTTCGCCGTTCGTTCGTAGAGGCGTTCGAGTGCTGCAAGCGCTTCGTGATCCTCCGGATCGTCCGACATGCGTGAACGCCACGCACCAATCGCCTTGTCCGGAGCATCGAGAACCGACTCGTACACTTCACCAATGCGTCGATACAACGTGCGGCGTTTGTCGAGGTCTGCTTCGAGACCAACTTCGACCGCGAGCACTTCGGCAAGTGCTTCGTGTTTGCCTTTGCCCGTGTAGATGCGCGCAAGAGCTTGCGAAGCAGGAACCACGAGATTCGGATCACCCGGATCGATCTCGAGAACACGTCGGTACACGCCTTCGGCACGATCCAGATCGCTCAGCATGTCCTCGCAAATCTCGGCGACGACCATGAGAATCTCGCCTTGAGTCGGAGGCGTGCTGCACGCATTCGCCGCAGCCGTGAGGACCTGCGACATCTTCTCGTGTTCGCCAAGACGACGGCCAATTTCCACGAACCGTTCACGAACCGTCGTATCGTCGGGTTCCAGCGGGACAAACTCGCTCAATGCCGCGAACGCACCCGCATCGTCCTTCAATCGTTCATCACGAAGCGTGCTCACGCGTCGCAACAGTTCCCGTCGCTCGTGTTCGTCGCTAACGCCTTCGCGACGAATCTCCAAAACGCGAACGAGTTGACGGACGTCGTCACGCGCTTCGTACACCGTCTCGAGTACGCGTGCTGCGCGTTGACGCAAGCTACCCACTTCGAGCAAACGCTCGACGAGCTGCCGCGCGTCGGCATCGGACTGTCGCAACTCCAGCACACGCTCGAGATGCTCCAGCGACTTCTCAGGCTCGTGCAGTTTGTCCAGGTAGATCCGGCCTAGATTCAGCTTGATCGTCGCCGATTCTTCGTCAGTCGCCGTTTCGAGACGGCGTTCGAGCAGCGCTGCCAAATCCTTCCAACGTGCTTCACGCTCGTACAACCGCTCGCATGCATTCAGCGCGGGCACGTAGAGCGAATCGAGCGTGAGAATGCGTTCGTAATAACGAATCGCCTTCGCCGCATCGCCCATCGTGTCTTCGGCGATGATGGCTACGTCGTTCAGCAACTCGATCCGCGTTGCCGGATCCGACGTGCCTTGCGCGGCCTTGTCGTAAAGGCCTTCGAGTTCACCCCAACGTTCCGCGTTTGTCAGTATCAACTTGAGCCGCGAGAACGCACGCTCGTTCGTGGCATCTACAGCGAGCACGCGCTCGAGGTACGGCATCGCGCCTTCGGGATCGCCAAGTTGTTCGTCGTGCAGCATCGCTGCCCGTTCACACAACTCGATCTCCACATCGTCAGGAAGCTTCGTACTGTCTTCCGTGGCCCGCGCTGCAACCAGATGCGTGCGATACGCCTCGGCCAAGTCCGTCGGCCGACCCGAACGCTGTGCAAGTTCCGAAGCGCGATCCCAAACCGTCAACTCGCTCGCGAATTCGTTGAGTGCGCCAAGCACCACGTCAAACGCAGTACCGGCTGCGCGCAGCTTCTCTTCTTCGACATCGGCCAGCTTGAGGAACAAGCCCAAACGAGTGTTCCGATCCGTTTCCGACTCGAGCAGCACACGTAACGCATGCGCTTCCTTCCGCGCATCTCCCGTCTCGGCATACTCGATCGACAAAACCTGAGCCGTGCTTGCGCGCGTATCGGGTTTGTCCAGGAGCCGGGCAAGGATATCTACCGCCTCGCGATCGTGCGGCAGGATTTCAAGTGCGCGGACGGATGCATCGAACGCATCGACAAATCGTTCGAGTTTTTCCAGGTACAGCGTCGCCAATTCGACTTCGCAACGTGCACGTTGTTCGCCATCCGATACGTCACGATGTCGCGCAACGACCTCAGCCGCCGCGGCAGCTTCACCCGCAGCGATGAGTAATCGCGACAGTGCGCGTAGTGCGTTGCCGCGCGTCGGAGTTACTTCGATGACCTTACGCAGAAGCGCAATCGCTTGCGCTTGGTCGGCGAACACTTCCTCTTCAAGCGTTGCCCACTCTTCGAGGATTTCTGCGCGCGCTTCGGCCTGAACCTGATCGGCACGGAGTTGGAAGAGCCAACGCAAGTCGTCTTTCTTTTCGTTGGCGCGGAGCAAACTATCGAACTCACGGATCGTCTCTTCATCCGTCGGGTCGGCTTGCACGAGCTCGCGGTACGTCGCCGCAGCTTCATCCACTTTTCCAAGCTCGCGGGCGTACACCTCAGCAAGCCGCAACTTCAGCATTCGACGCTGCGACGCATCGATTTCTTCGTCGCGCTTCAAACGCGCTTCGACGGCCTCGACAAACGGTGCCCACGAATTCGCAGCACGGCTCCACGCTTCGAGCAAAGACAAACCGTCTTCACTCGCGTCGAGTTCGTACGCGCGACGTGCGTAACCAAGCGCCTTGTTCTTGTCGGCAAGAGGTCCACCAGTAGCCGCGGCGAGTTTGCGCAACATCGCTACACGGCTCTCTGCTTCGTCCGTCGCACCGAGAAGGATCTCGTAGAGCGCAGGAAGCCTCGCCCACTTCTCTTCCTTCTCGTAGATCGGAACGAGCGCAGCAGCAGCGCGCGCGTCCGTTGGCGCAACACTTAGTACGCGCTCGTAAGAACGAACGGCGCGCTCCGGCGCGGTGAGTTGCTCTTCGTAGATGCGCGCTGCACGGAACGAGATGTCGAGTTTGACCGACGCTTCCGGCGACTTATCAGCCGCGGATGACAAGAACTCGACGAGCCCTTCCCAGTCACCTTGCGATGCGTACAGCTCCTCGAGTCCGTCCCAATCGCCAGATGCAACGTACGCTTCGCGAAGCACGCGAAGTGCACGCGCATGCCCTGGTTGAAGCGCGAGCACACGTCGCCACGTGCGCGCTGCCGCAACCGGATCCTTCAGCTTCTCGGCGTACACCGTGCCGAGCTTCTGCAGCGCATTCAGCTTCGCCGTATCGTCGTTTGCAACATCGACGCGTCGCTCGAGAACTTCGGCAACCGTTGCAAAATCCTTGTCGCGCTCTGCTTGCTTCTCGAGTGCATCGAGCACTCCGCTTGCCGCGGCATCGAGCTCGAGGATCGCCTTGTAGTGAACGATGGCATCGGCTCCGCGATCGAGACGTTCGGCCGCGAGTTTCGCCATCTCCGTGAGCAGTTCAATTCGCGCTGCTCCATCGACGCTCGGGAGCTGCTTCTCGTAGAGCGAATAGAGCTGCGGCCACGAACGACGCTTGAGATAGAGCTCCTTGAGCTTCTGCTGCGCTTCATCGTCGCTCGGTTCAACTTCGAGCAACGCTTCGTACGCTGACACCGCGTTCTGAACGTTCGAGAACTGTTCGATCCAACGACGTGCGACAGCCCGATACAGCGTCGCCTTCTCGTCGTTGTCGTTCGACAGCTCGGCCAACTTCTGCTGGTACGCGAGTAAATCGCGCCAACGTGCAAGGCCCTCGTAGATGCGCGTCAATTCGCGAACTGCATCGATGTCGCGTTCGTCGATCTGAACGATCTGCGTCAACACCGTCACGAGCGCGGCATCGTTCTTTGCACGGTCGCGATAGATGGACGCGATGTCGCGCAAAATCTGAGCACGCGCTTGCGTCTCCGTCGCCGGCGTTCGCTCCAGCTCTTGTCGGTACAACTCGACGAGAGCGTTGTAGCCCTCCGTCTGCATATACAAACGCTTCAAGGCATCGCGCGCTTCTCGGTTGTCCGGATCGGTGCGCAGGATGTTCTTGTACTGGTCGATCGCCTTGTGCGCGTTCTCCGTCGACTCCGCGAGCTTCGCCAGCTCGGTCGCAATCGACCGTTTGTCTTGACCGTCCGGCAGCACGCGCTGCGCATCCGTCAAGATTGCGTACAAGCGGGCCTTGTCGCCCTTGGCCAACAGATGTTCGCGGAAAAACGCGAGCATGCCGGCATGCGTGGGATCGGTACGACGAACTCGATCAAAATACGGCTCGGCCGCTTGGGGTTGACCGCGCATGCGCCAATGCACCATCGCGATCTGCACGAGCACACCCAGTTCATCACCAGGTTTGACCCCGCCACCCTTCAATTGATCTTCATAGAGGGCAACGAGTTCGTCCCACTGTTCAGCCTTCGAGAACATTTCGGCGAGGTACGACAGCGCATCGGCTTGCCCAGGTTGCAAGTCGAGCACCTGCGCGTACGCATCTCGAGCCTTCGTTTGGTCATCAAGCTTCGTCGATGCAACGCGACCGAGACGAAGTCCGGCAGCGATACGATCCTCTTTCGTTGCACCTTCGCGCAGCGTGATCGAGAAGGCGCGGGCCAGACTGTCCCAGTCGCTCGACACTCGACTCGACACTTCGAGCAACCGTGCAGCACGACCGTTTTTCGGATCGAGTGCCATTGCCAAATCAAGCAACTCGGCGACACGTTCACGAACGTCCGAGCCGCCATAACGGAAGGCCACATCAGCGGCACTCACGAGTAGCGAACTCTTGAAGGCAGGACTGTCTGCGCTTTCAGATTCGGCAACGTAGCGGTCGACGATCTCGCCCCACTTCGCACGCTTGGCTTCATCCGCTTCGACAGCTTCGTTTGCCGCTTCATCTTCCGGTTGAAGCTCGAGCAAACGTCGATACGCGGCCATGGCCTTGTCGACGTCGATGAGTTCGTCCTGGTAGATGCGCGCCAGCTCGGATTGCATGGGCGCCTCGACCGGAGTTCCGACCGAAAAGGACATCTCGAGTTCGAGAAGCTTTGCTACGGCCCCCCATTCTCGTCGCTGTTCCTGCATCGCCCTCGCGAGCCCTAGAAGACGCTCAGCGTCGTCGCTCGACGTTTCGGGGGCAGTTACGGCCTCGGCAAGATCGTTCCAGGCCGCCTCGTTCTCGGGATCTGACTGCAAGACCCCAAGGGCCATCCGAATTTTCTCAACGCTCATCGTTACCCCGGTCCGCGAAGCTCATCGACACGATCAGCCGGTCACCCCGCACCGCAGCTCGTTGGACGGTGCGGGGCATCCTATCGCCCTCCGACTCTTCACCCGCGACGCCTTGCCGTGTGTGTTGAAATCGGACGTTGATACGATGACCAGACAGCTCGCACTCCACTCGCCGTGATCGGCGAGCGAAGTCACCTCGGATTGTTTTTTGACGCGGGGCGACTCTACGCCGTAGCGGACCGCCGTTTCAAGGTTCCGTCTACGATCCGCAAAGGTTGCGCCTCGACGACCGACAAAGTTCACCCGTTCAGTGTCCCCGCCGGGACTCTTCCACCGCGGTTCCACGCGGCTTGGCGTTGGGTTATCAAGCCAGGCATGAACGATTCCTCGGTCAAACGTATGGGTGTCCTCGGCGCCGGGCAAATGGGGCGCGGGATCGCACAAGTAGCTGCCGCCGGAGGCCTCGAAGTCGTCCTTTGCGACGCTTCGCTCGACCTCGCCACCAAAGGAAAAGCCCAAATCGCCGCGGTTTTGGGCAAACAAGCAGAGAAGGGCAAGATCTCACAGGAAGACCTGACCGCCTTGCTCGGTCGCATCACACCTGCAGAATCGATCGCCGACTTTTCTTCTGTTGACATTGCGGTCGAAGCCGCCACCGAAAACGTCGACCTCAAAATTCAACTTTTTCGATCAGTCGATGCCGCGTTGCCCAAAGACGCCATCCTCGCGTCCAACACTTCATCCATCTCGATTACGCGCCTCGCAGCATCCACATCGCGACCAAACCGCGTGATTGGCATGCATTTCATGAACCCCGTGCCACTCATGAAACTCGTCGAAATCGTCCGCGGCGTGCAAACGGATCCGGCCACGTTCAACACCGTGCGCGACCTGTCTGTGCGACTCGGTAAAACCGTCATCGTTTCCGAAGACCGACCCGGCTTCCTCGTCAACCGCATGCTCATTCCGTTCCTCAACGAAGCATGCTTCACCCTGCAAGAAGGCGTAGGAAGCGCCGAAGACATCGATGCAGGTGCGCGCCTTGGCCTCAATCATCCGATGGGACCACTCGAACTTGCCGACCTCATCGGTCTCGACACCGTGCTGGCCATCGCCGAAGTCCTCCATCGCGACATCGGCGATGACAAGTATCGACCAGCGTCGATCTTGCGAAATTTGGTGGCCGCTGGATGGCTCGGCAAAAAGACGAAACGCGGTTTCTACTCGTACGACGACAAAGGACAAAAAATCGTTCGCACCTGACAAACGATCTTTTGTCCTCAAACGAATTCGAACGAATAGCTCAACGCCCTCGAAAAATTGGCTTCGATTTTTCGAGGAACGACTTCATTCCTCCACGCTGATCCTCCGAACCGAAAAGACCCGCAAACGCTTGAGCTTCGAGTTCACATGCGCTCGCGAGGTCCAACGTTTCGCCATGAAGCATCACGCGCTTCGCTGCAGCGACTGCAAGAGGTCCGCGTGACGCAATCTTCTGCGCCACGTCCCGCACACGAGAAAGCAAATCCGCAAGAGGACAAACTGCATTTACGAGTCCCATTCCAAGCGCTTGCTCGGCCGTGATCATGTCGCCGGTGTAGACGAGTTCACGGGCCTTCGCGATGCCCACGCGACGCATCAACCGTTGCGTTCCGCCAAACCCGGGAATCACGCCCAAGTTCACTTCGGGTTGACCAAGTTTCGCGCCTTCCGCGGCGTATATGAAGTCGCACGCCAGCGCGAGTTCACAACCACCTCCCAGGGCAAACCCGTTCACCGCAGCAATCAAAACGAACGGAACCGACTCCATCAGGTGACACAACCGGTGACCCGCATCGGCAAATCGTTTCGCCTCGACCGGTGTCAACGTGGCCATCTCCGCGATGTCCGCACCCGCAACGAATGCTTTGCCCGCACCCGTCAAAATCACAACGCGCACCGGCTCTTCATCACCCGATGCCGCAAGTTCACCAAACGCTCGTGCGAGTCCAGAAACCACTCGACCGTTTAATGCGTTTAGTTTGTCCGGACGATCAATCGTGACCGTCGCAATTGCCCCGGTTCGCTCGACGACTACATGCTCGATCTGCATCATGCCCTGCCCCTACCAGGCTCGAGCGCCGCGGCAATCCGAACCGCATCGGAACACGCTAGACAAAAAAAGGCCGCACTGCGCACCGGTAGGGGGGGACGAACCAGCGCGCGCGCGGCGCCCATCACTGTGACATCGAACGTGCGCTTGTCGATGAGAAGCACGAGTCGAGCCTGCGACGCGTCTACCCCTGATTTCGTAAAAAAACATACATTAGTACGCGCATCTACATGGCGAGCCCCGCGTAGATGCGCGCAGCGAACGACCGGTCTTGTATGACCTTCGAGTCAAGGCGAAACTCCCGTCATGGTCCCCTCCAAAGCTGGCCTGAATCGGCTGCTTGCCCAAATCCTCACGCGTGATGCCGACATCGATGGGTTTGTCGGTCGCGGCTTCCCGAACTTGGTGCGCCGCGTTGGGCGCGGTGCCGACGGTGCTGCCAAAATTGGCCTCCTCGTCGAAAACGTCGATCCCAAATTGCTATTGGACAAACTTTCAAGTGCGTTTGCGGCGCTCGTTGCGAAGAACGAACACCTCCTCGACGAGGACAAACTCGTTGCTGGAGCTGCGGTTCCCGATGTCGGGCCCCTGTTTGGTCGCGCAGAACAGCTTGCGGATCTCGTGGCTACAATCAGCCACGACAAGCCGTCGCCAACGGTGGTCGTTGGATCGGCGGGAGTGGGGAAAACGGCGCTCGTACTCGGGCTTCTTCATGCGAGTGTTTCGGTCGAAAGATTCGGCGGTCGTCGGTACCTCGCTCAACTCGACACAGCACGTGACGAGCAAGGTGTGCTCGTGGCGATCGCGCGCGCACTCGACACAGTCCCGCAGGCACCTTTGCGCACACACGTCATCGAAGCGTTGCGTCGCGCCCCCGCGTTGCTGATTCTCGACGACGTCGACGTCGTACTGAGAACCGATGCGGCATCGGTGCAAACGGTGTTCGCCGAACTTGCAAGTGTCGAAGGCGTAGCGATCGTGGCGACGAGCCGCGACGCTGCCAGTACGATCACGGGCGCGCGAAACATCACGCTTGCACCTCTTGCCGAAACTGCAGCTCGCGAAACTGTCGCGGCCATCGCCGGCGAAGGTGCCGTTGAGACCATCGTTTCCGCCGCATCGGGTAATTCACTCACCCTCACCGCGCTTTCGCACGTAGCGCGCGGCGGGCTAGAGGTTGGGGCACAACCCAAAACCCATTCGGAAGCAATTTCGCTCGTGTTATCGCTTCCTGCACACGCCGATGCATTACGACGCATGCTCCCGCTGCTTGCCGCATTGGCCAATGGCGTGGGTGCGGAGGACGGTGCGGCATTACCGCCAACCGTGGGTGCGGAAGCTTGCGCAGCTTTGTGTGCGTTCGGTTTGGCAACGAATGCGCGTGGACGCATTCGTCTACGCCGCGCCATTCGAGAAAGCGCCGATCTCACAACGATTCAGGAAGACGACGTGGTGCGGGCAACATACCATTACACGTCCGTCGCACTAACGCATGGCCCCAAAGTTGGATGGCCGGATGCTGAACCATCGGCCCAGCGTCTCGCCCACGACAGTGACAATATCGAAGAAATGATTCTGCGAGGATTTAACGGTCCGCATCGCATTGCCGCGATCGATGCTGCCGTCGCCATTGCTACTTTCATTGGTTCGTCCGGGCATTGCACTTCGAAGGTCATCGAGCAGGCGCGCGAATCAGCGCAACGTAATGGCGACAAACTCGGCGAAGCGGAATCCACGCAAGCGCTCGGCGACATCGCGCTCGCCCGACACCAGAGCGTCGAAGCTCGCAAATGGTTTATCGAAGCGTTGCCACTTTTCGACCAAGCCCATGCGGGACTGAGCATCGCGGCATGCCTCGTTCGGCTAGGAGACTTGGCCCTCGAACGGCAAGATTTGGACGACGCCCATGCACGATTTACCGCGGCGATTCCCGCCTATCGCAGCATTCTCGACAAATTCGGGGAAGCGACCGTCGTTAAGAGTCTTGCCGAATTGGCACAGTTACGGGACAACCATCAGGACGCACGTAGGCACTTCCTGGAAGCATTGAACCTTTTCGAGGCAGTCGGTGACAAATCCGCAAGTGTTTTGTGCCGAAAGGGCATTGCCGATGCGGCATTTCATCTGCAAGAGCACGAGGATGCACGAGCGATTTACGAAGACATCGGTCCCATTTTCGAAGAACTCGGCGACCTCACTTCGCAAACGGAATGTTTGCACAACCTCGGGGACATTGCATTCGCTCGCGGGCGGCACGCGGCGGCCACCGCGTTTTACCAAAAAGAACTTCCACTGCTCAAGACATTAGGCGACAAACTCGGCGAAGGTGCCTGCATGGCGGCCCTTGGAGACGTCGCGCTCGCTGCGAACGAAATCGAAGACGCGCAAGCGTATTATCATGCAGCATTGCCGCTTTTGCGCGCGGTCGATGAAAAATACGGCATGGCCAATTGCATCCAGAGCCTTGGTGATCTCGCATTGACGCGAATAGACCAAGACACGGCTCGAGACAACTACGAACAGGCGTTATTCCTGTTTTTGCAGCTGAAGGACGGATACTCCATCGGCTGGACACATTACCGTCTCGCCCAAGTTGCCGGAGATCCGGAAATCTTCAAAACCCACATTCTCGAAGCACGCGATGCTTGGCAAAGTGTCGGACGAGAAGAACTCATCAAAGAAATGGCTGAAGAATTCCCTGGCGTCCTGCCGTAATCGCACGTAGTGGAATTCACCGTTCATCACACACTTCTCTGGGCATTTCTTGCCTTGGGGATCGTTACATTCCCCGTCCTGTGGTTTGTTACGGCACCTTATGGTCGCCATGCCCAATCCACGTGGGGACCGACCGTCGACAATCGCCTCGGGTGGCTCATCATGGAGTCGCCCTCGGCAATCGTTTTTTTCTTATGCTGGTTTCTCGGCAACCGACCCGTTGACCCGTCCTCGCTTCTTTACCTTGGTTTATGGGAACTTCATTACGTCCACCGGGCGTTCATTTTTCCATTTCGCATCGATAACAACAAGAAGCGCATGCCGATCGCGGTGATGGCCATGGCCTTCTTTTTCACGAGCATGAATGCTTATCTCAATGGTCGTTGGTTGTTCGGATTCGCCGCGTCCAGCGGACAATCCTCCGCAATGATCACCGAACCTCATGTTCTTGCTGGCGCGCTTCTTTTTCTCGTGGGTTTCGCCATCAATCAACACGCCGATTGGATCCTGCTTCATTTGCGAAAACCTGGAGAAACCGGTTACAAGATTCCTCGAGGAGGTCTTTATACATGGACCACGTGCCCCAATTATTTGGGTGAAATCATCGAATGGTTTGGGTTTGCATTGTGTACGTTTTCTTTTCCCGCGCTCGTCTTTGCTCTCTGGACCGTCGCCAACCTGCTCCCTCGCGCGCGTTCGCACCACCTTTGGTATCAGAAAACTTTCCCAGATTATCCGTCGAAACGAAAAGCTCTCGTGCCCGGCATTTTCTGATAAGATAGCGAGCGCCGCCTCTTCTCCCCTTCCCCCGTCGAAAGAACCTCGTGAACGCTTTTTCCTCGTTGTTCGTCTGGGCAAACTTGCCCTACATCAGCGTGTTCACGATCGCGATCCTTTTTGCTTTGCTGCAAATGACGGGTCTTCTCGGATTGCTCATCGGCGATTCCGATCACGATGCCGATCACGACGTAGATCATGACGTCGATGCGGACGCCGACCATGATGTCGATGCAGATGCAGATGCAGATCACGACGCTGACAACGACGCGGACGACGAGCAAAGCGGGAGCCTGGGTGGGAGGATTCTCGTCGACCTTGGCGTCGGACGCGTTCCATTTTCCATCGTATGGCAAGCGTTCGCCATTACGTTTGGAATTGCTGGACTAGCAATCAATTCGCTCGTGCTTGCCCCGCCGGGTGCCGCCGCTGCACCAATGACTCTTGCCTTCACGATTCCCCTCTCGCTTGTCGTCGCTTATTTGCTCACGCGCACCGCCACGCGCGTTCTCGGCCGCGTTCTAGGGGGTGAAAACGAAGAAGCGTCGAGCCGCAAGGACCTCGCAGGCTCCACGGGAATCGTCATTTCCAGTCAAGTCACGAGCGAATTTGGTGAAATTCGGGTCAAGGACCGCGCCGGTCGATTCATGCACCTCATTTGTCGCATTCGCGACGCGGAAAAACCCATTCCATCTGGCCGCGAAGTCGTCATCGTCGATTACGATACCAAAACTGGACACATTTTCGTCAGCCCACTCGATGTCGATCTATCCGACGACAAACCAAAGAAATTACAATCGAACGTGTGTATCTCCGCAGATGCGGCCCCTGAAGAAGTGGAACAGCCTGACGGAGTAGAAAACGACGACACCTCCGCGAAGCAAACGCAGCGCAATTAGACGATAGTCATTCCGTGAAAAAGGTCGAAGCCCGAATTTTCACGCGCCGCGGGGGGGACCCCGTTGTTTGAGCCCCCGCAGGGGGCGAGTTCGGGGTCCCCCGTGTGCGTGAAAACCGGGGTTTGACCGCGCCTACATCGTACGAAGGCGAAATCCAAGCCTTGCCAAGCTTATGGTTTTTCCAAGAAAAACGGATTCGTCGCTGCAAATGGCCGGCGTCCTGGATGCAGCGGAGCCAAATCTTTCTCGCCTTTCGCGTGGAACACGACCCAATTGCCTGGTTTGGCTGGATCCAACGTCACCGTTACTTGATTCATGAATTTTTTCCCGGTCCCCGCGCCCATCGGCATCAGATCTGCCACTGATTTCGACTCGCCATTGACGAATACCTCGAGTTTCGTAGCATCGATGTAACTCGCCGCCTGCACCGTGACGGTAAACGTCGCGGTTCCATCCGCCGCTGTCTTTACGACCGCGCCAGGAGCCTCACCATTCGGCCCCGCGACTGTCATGAACAGCCCTCCAGATATCGTTGGCGGGCCGTTCGCCACTTTGTCACGCACGATCGCCTTCGTCAGTTTCGTCGGATCATCGTGCCCAAAGTTCAAACACGTCCGTGGGTACCCAATCGGACTCGAAAGCAAATGGTGGCTATCCGAACTACCCACCGCCCACATTTTCATCCCGTGATTCAGCAGCGCAAACCAATCGGCCACGGAGCCTTCACGATTCGATTCGAAGTCAGAATCGTTGAACACTTCAATAGCATCGAAATCGTCGCTCCAGAATCCCTCTTTGCCTGTCCCCGTATTGCGATCTAATTGCGCAGCACTGAAGTATGCCCCAAATCCGCTCCCACTCGGATGATTGACGATCAGCACCGGATTGTCGGGCAATGCGCGCACGAGCGCAAAAACGTCCTTTGGATCCTTGCCGACCCAATCCACTGCGCCGGCATTGGCCTTCTTCTGGTCCGGCGTCATTGGCACGACTCCAAAATGCCCCCACGTAAACGTCGTTAGTTCCTCGGACGCCATTCCAAATGCCCATTTTGTCATCCCGAGCTTCTCTACGACGGGTTGGAAATCCGCGACCCATTCGTGTTCACTCGAAATGGGAATCTCCAACCCATCGGCAATGGCTCCCCGCACTTTGTGTTCTACGGGGTCATTCGAGTCTGCTGAAAGGCCCGAATGAATATGAAAATCGGCGCACATGTACCCCGTCGAATCCACCGAATGCTCGAGTACTGCGTCGATATTCGTCGTTTCGCCCGGCGCTACCGTCACTTCCGTATCGAGCAACTCCCATTCGTACCCACGCGACACGATGACTCGATGGGTTCCCGGCGGGACCGTCAAGGTTGCATCGCCACTCATCGCGAACAATTGATGCAGTCGACCATTTTTTTCGTCTTCCACACCGTAGTTCGGCGGCGTTGAATCTTGGGGCAGAGCAGGAATCACTTGCACGCGTACGGGCAATGCTTCATTCGAATCTTTGTCTTTGGCCGTGACATGAATCGAACCATGCGCATCGAGCGGAATGGTGACATCTGCTTCATTTGCCGTGATCCCGAATCCTGGATGCGTGGCAAAACCCTGCTTTTGGGGAACGATCGTCATGGGTTCGCCGGGACGAACATGGACCATAAACGTGCCATCGGCACCTGTCCGCGTCCGCGTCTGATAATCGCCTGCGGCGTCGACGACATGCACCCACGCATCCGCGACACCCAACCCATCCGCCTTCGTCACTTTCCCCGCGACGGCACGATAAGCGGGTTCTTTCGCCACGCGGCGCAGCGCTTCTTGAAGACCATCATATTCCGGCCCGCCGGCAACGATTTCCGCCCGATCGACCATCGTCGACATGCACGCTGGTGCCAAAAAACCCGGACCGTAGAAAAGCGCAAACCCGCTCACAGACAACCCGTAGTTCAATTGTTGACCGGGCACTCGGAAGGCGAAATTGAATGGGCCGCTGTCGAACGCCACGTAATCGACGAGGCCTTTCGGATCGGCATACCCAAACTCGCGGGTTGCCATTTGCGATTGATTGTACTGGAAAAACCCGAACAATTCGTCCGAATCCGGTCGGTCCACGCCGAAACTTACATCTTCGTTCGTCGGATTGATGATGCCGACACGCATCGTCACGCGTTCTTCGCCGGGACGCAATACGAAGTCGTAAGCGGCTTCCAGGCCGAATCGACGCGGAAACAAATTCGCCAATGGTCCTTGCATGAAGGGAATCCCCTCGAGTTTCCCGACGACCCGCACGATGGCTTCATCGCCTTTTGATCCGTCGGACAATACCGTCACACTCGTCGGGTTGATCATTTCAATGGACAAGCCCGTCAACGTTTCTACGTACCGCGACAGACCTTTAGGTTTCCCGTCGTCGCCAATGGCGTCGACGGCCAGGATTTCCCCACCAAAGCGCGCATAACCATCGCTCATGCCCTTGTTTTCGATAAACACGGCAATTTTGTCATTAGCAAGCACATAGTCGCCAATATCGATCCGTTGCCGTCCATGCGCTGGTTGGGCAATTCCATCAACCTTAGCGAGTCGCCCCGCGCGCGCTTGCCCTGCCGCTTTTGCGCCAAACGGATCCGCGTGGCCATTCGGATCCCCCGCTTCGAATGTCGTTTGTGCCAGATTGCATTCGTCACCGGGAGCCGGCTTCACCTGCTCGGCGGGCTGACTACATGCCGCAATCAACGGCGCGATGGCGACCAAACCGTGAACGGAAACGACGCGTGAAAGAGCAAGAATCGATCGGCGCATGGTACCTCCTTGGGAGGATGCGTGATGTACCGCTTCTGGCAATTCATCCTCCAACGCAAGACGAACATCCATCCTAGCGCATTTGGGCGCGCCTCGAAAGGACCAATGAGACTTCCTCACCCGCCGTGGATGCTCCGTCCCTCCACCGCGCACCAAACCGAATCCATCGCTGCCGCAACAGCTTCTTTTTCGTGCCGCAGCACAAAAAACCACTTCGACGGCGTCAACATCGCATCGGGCAAGAGCCGCTCGAGCAATTCAATTGCGTCCGCCTTGCGCCCCAAATCCGTACCACTCAATTCACTCACCACTTCAGCAATCGTCGAAAGCACCAATCCAACCGCTTCCGCGTCCAACGACGT
>JANORL010000155.1:0-9485 GCA_031415295.1 Polyangiaceae bacterium
AACGATACATGTTGTTGGCTCTGGTCCTGGACCTGAATCACAAGTGCATTGTGTTTCACTGCGAACCTCCGAAGCACACCCAGACATTATGAATGTAATGGCGATCAATTTGGCGCATTTCCCCACGCTGTGCTCCTTTCGTCTTCCTCGTCTTCCAACCATACTTGATAAAGTGCGCCGCAACAACGGCAATTGACGTTATGCCAATCTCCCGTTTTCGATAATGCGCCGACTTGTCGTTGGTCCAGCGCCAACGTTATTGGCGCTCGGCACACCGTGCAACGGTGTTTGGCTGTGCGACTTCGACTAGACTCATTTTGAAGCGTTTGGAGCATTGTTTGCTCGATGCTGATGCCATCGACCGCTAAGTATTGGACATACGCCGCCGTTTTGTCCTCCTGCGTCACGGCGCGTTCGAGATTCATTTGGGCATCAGAGAAACTGAGTTTATCTCGTTTTGCTTGCACGTAGGCTTCGCCTACGAAGACAACCAACGCATAAACCTGTAAATGGTTCATGTCGATGAACTGGCACCACCTTCGAAACGCCAATGCAGCCCCGCTGGTGTAAGGCGGTCTCGATATTGCTTCATCAAGAAGCATTATTCGATAAAGTGCCGAGACCGCGCATATCGCGATGAATTCGTCGATCATGGCTGCACCTCGTTAGCGTTCATGGTTGCGAGTTCGTTCCATTCGCGTTCCTCGGCTTCCCACAATTTTTTGACCTGCTGCTCTACTCCCTCCATTTGCGCACGGGCCTTCAATGTGGCGCCGACCATTACAGGATTTCCCCCCATTTGCATCCATGCGAGCGCATCGCGCACCATTCCGCGCGCTTTCCGTTGCTTTCGTTCGTGCGCCATTCCTAGCAGCACAACCCACATCCACAACGCCACGACCGCAAACCATTGCGTGGTGCTCATGATTCCGCCTTTCGTTGGCAGTCGGCAAGCACGTCGATTGTGGGCTTGGGCCGTTCGAGTTGTATTCCGGGCAATTCTCCCGGCTTCCAAAACCGTTCGTTTCCGCAAAGGTTTTCTTTGGCGATGCTTGGCCGTGTCAACGTGCGGTCGTACTCTTCGCCGACGGCGCTTGTATCCCACAGCGAGCCTTCTGGCTGATTCCATCTATAAACCACAATGTTGGAATCGCTCACCACTGCCGCGATATGGAATGGACCAATCTCCTCGTGCTGCGTACACACCAGGCCAGTCGCGTGCATTCCGTTGCAATGGTTTTTCACGATGGCACCTCCATCTTTGTCGCGGTATGCTCGTTTGCCAGTTCGTCTTGAAGCACTTTGACGAATGCGGGCCACAACTGCATGATGAACGCTTTAGCCTCTTTTTTGCCGTGTTTTGGCGCGTACATCGTGAATTTATCGGCCGCATAATCGGGGTCGGTTTCGACAAGAAACCGTCTAATGCCGTTTGGCCCAAATGCCATTTCGCCCGGCCAGCAATGGCCGAAGGTGCCATCTTGCGCCGCATAAATGGTCACGAGACCGTCCTCACACACGAGAAGAGCTGCACGCCAGCGCTTATGTTCGGGTCGAAGGATGTATCGTTTCATGACGGCACCCCCAGCTCCCTTTGGACCGATTTCGGAATTAATGCAGCGTAGTTGATGACACCTTTGGGCACCGTTCGACGTCCGGCCTCATGCACAGCCGTTTCGTGGACAATTCGCCCTCGTTCTGCCAATTGCCGAATCGCGTGTTTGTCGCGCTTGAGCAGCATGTTGACAGCAAAGTCCATGTCCGCATTCCGGTTGGTGCGCGACCCGTCGGCAAAACACTGCAATGGATGAAAGCGCTCCAAAAGCCACTTCGTGTTATCGTTGCCGTCCCTGGTCATCCAGGACGCGAGCAAATCGCGAGCGGTTCGCCGATACGCGGCGAAAAACGTTTCATTCGTTGCTTGTCTACGATTCGTCACCTCGACAAATCGCGCGCGTATCCGGCCTAGGCCCATTGCATCGATTGCGATGTCCGACGCCGGCATGTCGAATTTATTCGCAAAGGCCCATTGATATCCTTCGAATGTGGCCCCATCGAGTTCAGCATTCGTTGGATTTTGCTCGTCTGCACAGGCCAAACCTGCGCTAACAGACAAACCCATACAAATGCACGCCGAACATTGCGATGCCGCGCGCCATGCAGCTCCCAATGATGTTCCGGATCGAATCCGTGAACGTCCCATAAGGAACGTTGGGGCGACGAACCTTTTTGTCGTGTTCCGAGAGAAAAATCGCTTTCGTGAGCGTTGCAGTTGCCTCGACGCATGCACGACCGCGCTCGCGCATCGCTTGCTTGGCAGCAAGATCGAGCTGTTTTCCGTCAGCCTCTTGCCAAGCGCCGGGACAAGCGTGGGGGTCGAGAGCGTACCGCTGTTCAACAGTTCGGATGGTTACGAAGTAGATTTCGTCGGGGAGAAAACGGCGGAGTCTTCGCATTTCCATCCATCGAACGAGCGAGACGCCAGTTGCGTGATTCGAAGAAGATTTTGAAAAAAGTTGCTGGTACCTCTTAGGGGAAGGTTGGAACCCCAGAAAAAGTGGCTGGCACCCCAGAAAAAGTGGCTGGCACCTTTAATGGGGGGAAGATTGGAAAAGTGGCAAGGTTGGAAAAAGTGGCTGGCACCTTTGAGGAAGGCAGGCAGCACCTTTGAGGAAGGGCGAAGGGCAAGGGCACCTTTGAAGGCAAAAGTGGTTGGCACCTTTGAGGAAGGCACCTTTGAAAAAGTGGCTGGCACCTTGGGAAGCAGAAGGGCTGAAGGGCAGCACCTTTGAAGGGCACCTTTGAAGGCAAAAGTGGTTGGCACCTTTGAAGGGCAGCACCTTTGAAGGGCACCTGCACCTTTGAAGGGCACCTTTGAAGGAAGGGCGAAGGGCTGGCACCTTATGAAGGTGCTGAAGGCACCTGCACCTTTTCTTCTTAAACCCTCATCGCCGCGCCGTCGTGCTCGGATCAAACGGACTACGCACGTTCGGAGCACCCTTGTCCGCGAAGTACACGCGCAACATATCGGACGCCACGTTCGTCGCTTTCACCCGCCATTTGGCACCATTCGCCACGAGAACCGACAACGCAATTTCAGGTTTGTCACTCGGCGCAAACCCTACCCACCACGTGTAATACGGCCCTTCTGCCGTCGGTTTTGTCAACGTTCCCGTCTTGCCCGCAATGTGAATGTCCGGCAAATACGCTCGCCCCGCACGATCGTGGAACGACTTGTAACTCGTCCCCGACTGCACAGTCTCCTCCATCATCGTCCGAATCGCACTCGCCGTCCCTTCGCTCATCACACGCTTGATCGGCATTCGCACCGTAGGCCCGTGGTAAATCTCGCCTTCGCTGTCGCTCACCCTGTCCACCACGTGAAGACGAATCATCTCGCCCCCGTTCGCAATCGTCGTCGCCAAATTGACGCCTTGAAACGGCGACATCGTCGTGTTCCAGAAACCAGCAGACGTCCGGGCAAACCCAAGATCATCGTCAGGAAGCGTAATCGTACTCGGTGCAATCTTGACGTCGAACGGAATCTCCTGACCCCATCCCAATTTACCCGCCGTGTCCGCAAGCTGCGCTCGATCAAGGTTTTTCGAGGCCAATCGGGCAAACACCGTGTTCAAACTCCGACCCATCGCTTGCGCCAACGTCGCACACCACTTGTCACGACGTTTGTTGTCGATCATGTCCTTCGCACTAATCGAATGCTCGCCCCCCGAATAACACTGCTTCGTGTTCGGACCGAGACCCGCATGCTCCACAAGAGCCGTCGCAGTCACAATCTTGAACACGCTCGCCGTCGGAGCCGTCGCCTCCGACGCAACATCGTGCAACGCCCCTTGGTCAACATAACTAGCCCACACCAAAACCCGACCGGTCTTGATGTCGGTCATCACAATCGCCCCTTCAGGCACGTGACCCGCCCGAAGTAACGACACCGCAGCTCGTTGGTACTTCGGCTCCACCGACAGCTCCGCATGCCGACCTATGTGCGCAGGAGCAATTGCCACACCCCCGCGATCATCGATTCGTGTCAGATCAATGTCCGTCAAAGGAGGTGGCGTCACCTCACGAGTGGTCGTCGGACCACCAGAGTTCTCCCCCTTGGGTTTAGCAAGGAGGTTGGCAAGCGGAGTGTCTTGCTTGCGCAGCATGGGAAGAGTGATGGCGACGAGCCCGATGGCGGCTCCGATTGCGATCCATTGGCGCATGTGGATCGGCCTTAACTCGATGCTTCAGCCTGGGCCAAATTTTGGCACACCTAAAATGCAACACCCAGACGCATCCCCAACTCGTGATGCCACGTCGACATCCGCGCAGCACTCGACACATCGGCAACGACGTTGCTCGGCACCGTCGCCAAGTTCTTCCCCTCGTCACTTCCAACCGTGTGATACGCGAGGTAGTTCACACTGACGCGCAAGAACTGCGAATGCCAGTACGTCGCGCCCACTCCGACTTCGTGGACCGACAAGCGCGTTGAAGGACCTCCCGATGCGCCAGGTGTTTTGACGTCATACGATCCACTTCGAGACGCCCCGTCGTAATTGGCATCGATGCCCCCAAACAATGCCGATACCTCGATGCCGTGTTTATCAGTGTCGGGCGTCTTGCTCAAATCAAGGCGCGGTGGTCGAGAAAAACCTGGATCCGAAACAACAAATGCGTCGCCCCATGGCCAATAGGACACCTGCACGTAATAACCGGCCCCTTGAACGTTCCCCAGCCGTTCGGTATTACTCAGTTGCAACCCGTCGACGGCTTCACGCGTGCCATTGTTCACCCAATACCCTTCGGCACGAACATCGAATCGCTTGATCGGTATACGTACTTCTCCACCGATCCGCGTTTGTCCCCCAGATGGAAGCACTCGAACGTTTCGGCCAAGCGAATCCGTGTATCGAGGATTCCACAAGGTCCAACCAAACGCTGTCGTGATGGCAGGGTAATCGTACGCGACAAACTTCGGGTCGCGATTGCCCCCTTGAAAACTCATTCCAATCTGCACTTTGTCGTAAGGCCCGGTTTTTCCGCTTCGAGCCCAAGGCCGAGCAAACACTCGCCCAATGAAATCTGGATACGCATCCACTTGCGGACGATTCGGACCATCACCAAGAAAAAGGCCGACTTCGTAACTCAACGTTTGCACGTCGTTCAGCTCGCCCCAAAGAACACCCCCGATCTCTTTGCCGTTCGGCACGACGAACGAACGAATCGCCATGTTTCGTTCGAGCCACGTGATGCTGTTGTTCCCCGTCCGGTTTTCCAATGAAAACGGCGCTTGATGTTGCCCCAGCATGAAGTGCAACTGTCGCAAAAATGTGTAGTCGATATATACGTTCGCCAGCGTCGCCGATGGGTTTGGCGTTTGAAACGCCGCAAATCGAGCCGACGTAGCCGTTGGAGGTTGACCCGGCGGAGCAGACGAAACTTCTTGTCCACCCGTGGGATTCGTTATGGGTTGCGATCCAAAGTCCAAACCAAAAAGGGCAAACCAGCGCCGCCACAAATCGGCAGCCACTTCAATACGCGCTCGACGAACGACCAACCGCGGCGACAAGAAAATGCCCCCCGCCTCCGCTTCGAGTTCGTCTTTGCCAGCTCCAAAGTACGAGTGAAAATCCAGATGCAAACGACCGCGGATTTGCACGCGGATCGTATCCGCTGAATCGCGCAAAAAAACCCCGCCGCGATAACCCGCCAACTGCATCCCAGGCGCTTGGCTACGTGGCAAGTCCACTTCGAGCGGAAAGGGTTTGGCGAGAGGCGGAGGCGTCGGCACGACCGCCGGCGTTCTTCCTGCCGGCGGCGGAAGTGATACGGCCAGACGAACAGGCGGCAGAGGAACAACAGGAACAACCGAAATAACACTCGGCGCTTTCGGCGCAGAACCCGGCGGCGCAGCCTGAGGACTCGCCTGCGGTTGCGCAGATGCCACAGAAATCGAGAAACTCGTTACTGCAAATCCGAGCGTCGCGAGCACTGGCCAAAGGCACGTACCACGACGAACACCACGAACAGGCTTCCGCTTCGCAAAAGAGTCGTGCACCATTTGGATCGATGTCGGCAAGAGCGAGCTGTACAGACTAAAGACGCATGACGCTCGCACGGGGAACGACCATGGTCAAGCCACGCACTCAGCCTTTCATTTGCATACACGCGCTCCTCGTATCGCCTTCGTACACCCACAACATCAACCCATGACCAACACGCCCATTCGAATCACCGCCGACGTTGAAGTTCTCGACAACGCTACCCTCAGGGCCCTCGTCGGTCCAAACAGCGAAAACCTCAAACTCGTCGCACGCACGTTGGGGATTGATTCGGGCCTTCGAGGCAACATCATTCGGCTCGCAGGCGCTGCCGACGCAGTGGCCCTGGCCGAAAGGTTTCTCGCGGAAGCGGCGGAGTTATCGAGTGGCGGAACTGTGCTCGATCCGCAGGATTACGTGCGCGCAGTGCAAGCGTTACGCGACGATCCGACAATATCGTTGCGTGAAGTTTTCGAAGACGTCGTGCTCATTTCGACCAAACAAAAACCGATCACGGCAAAAACAATCGCGCAACGTCGGTACATTCAAGCCATTCGTACTCACGACCTAACATTGGGTATCGGGCCCGCTGGGACGGGAAAAACCTACCTGGCGATGGCCATGGCAGTGTTTGCCCTGATCGAACGCCGCGTCAAACGAATCATCTTGGCCAGACCCGCAGTGGAAGCAGGTGAACGACTTGGGTTTTTACCAGGCGACCTGGCAGAAAAAGTCAATCCGTACTTGCGTCCACTTTATGATGCACTCCACGACATGATGGATGCCGATCGTGCGAGGGGTCTGATTTCACGTGGACAAATCGAAGTCGCTCCTCTCGCATTCATGCGCGGACGAACCCTCAACGATTGTTTCGTCATCCTCGATGAAGCGCAAAACGCGACCAGTGATCAGATGCGTATGTTCCTCACGCGTCTTGGGTATTCGTCGCGCGCCGTCGTGACAGGCGATGTTACGCAAGTCGATTTACCGCACGGAACTCGAAGTGGTTTGGCCGAAGCGCGCGACTTGCTCACGGGTATCGATGGCATCGCCATATGCAACTTCACGGAAGTCGATGTCGTGCGACATCCGCTCGTGCAACGGATCATCGTCGCGTACGAAAAGCGTGATGCCGACATCGCGCAGAAACGTAAAGAGCAAAAAGAACGGCGCAACGAAACGTGCGGTTCGGCGTCCGTGACAAACTCGGAAAATCAAAAACCCAGCCGTGACGAAAAGGAAGAACCATCATGAGCTTCGCCGCAATCGTCACGATGAACCAAGTCGAGGAACGCGTTCGTACGGACGAACGTCTATCAGGAAAAACCATCCTTCGACCGCATCCACTTCTCGTGACCGTGCGTAGCGAAGGTCCGAGTCAACGTCCAAGTCAGCACTTTTGTGCAATCTTGGCGCCAGGCATCGTGTGGGACGTTTGTCGCGACATTCTGCGACCTTTTGCCGAAAAACTCGCCGATGGTGAAGCAACGCTCGTGCTCGTCGGAACACCGTCTGAACAAGACATCGCGGGAGCATTGAACCGAGGTCTCGGCGCCATCATCTGCGACGAACCCACGCGCGATACGCTTTACGTGGCCATTCACAACGGCATCGAACTGCTCGAAACGAAATCGCGCGCCGAAGCGCGAGGCAAGTGGCTCAACCGTTATCGATACGAACTTGGTGAACTCATCGAGATCGCCAAAGCGCTCACGACGGAGCGCGAGATCGACAAACTGTTGAGCCTCATCTTGTCGAAGAGTCGATTCATCTCCGGCGCCGATGCGGGAAGTCTTTATGTCGTCGAAGGCGACGATCCGGATCCTTTGCGGCGCACGCTGCACTTCAAGTTGTCGCAAAACGAATCCGTCACGTTTGACTCGCGCGAGTTTGCTCTGCCCGTCAGCGCGCGTTCGATGTCGGGTTATGTCGCGTTGCACAAACGTTTGCTCAACATCGCCGACGTCTATGATTTACCACCGGGTTCCCCATACGGATTTGATCGTTCGTTCGATGCGAAGATCGGTTATCGCACCAAGTCGATGCTGTGCATGCCGCTGTTCAGTCGCAAAGGCGAAGTCATCGGCGTGATTCAACTCATCAACAAAAAACGCTCGAGCGATCGCAAATTGCTGAGCGCCGAAGACATCGACGAACAAGTCATTACGTTCGATACGCGTAGCGAAGAACTACTGGAAACGTTGGCTTCGCAAGCGGGAATTGCACTCGAAAATGCCGTTCTTTACACGGAAATACAACGCATGCTCGAAGGGTTTGTCCGAGCAAGCGTCGAAGCAATCGAGCAACGCGACCCGACAACAAGTGGTCACTCGCGCAGGGTTTCTTATTTGACAGTGAGCCTCGCACGAGCGCTCGAACGAGCCGATGGACCCTACCGCGGCGTAACGTGGACAAAAGACGACTTGCGGGAACTCGAATACGCCTCGCTGCTCCACGATTTCGGAAAGATCGGCGTTCGTGAACAAGTGCTTGTGAAGGCCAAAAAGTTATACCCACACGAACTGGAATTGATTCGACATCGTATCGAAATTGCTTGGCGCTCATACGAAAATGAAATTCTTCAGCGCAAGTTACGGCTGGTTCAAAAAGGAGTTCGTGGGGACGAACTGTTGCGTCTCGATGAAGAGTTTGCACGGCGCAAAAATGAACTCGAAACGTCGTATCGAGCGATATGTTCGGCGAACGAACCGACAGTACTTTCGGGTGGCGATTTTGCTCGAATCGAAGCCATCGCGCGCGAGACGTACACGGATTCGGATGGTTGTGTATCGCCGCTTTTGAAACCAGATGAAGCCGCGTGTTTGTCAGTGGCCCGCGGAACCCTCACACCCTCGGAAATCGATGAAATCCGCGGACACGTACTGCATACGTTTCAGTTCTTGTCGCAGATTCCCTGGGGCAAACAATTTCGTCGCGTTGCGCTCATCGCCGGCGCGCATCACGAACGCCTCAACGGAACGGGTTATCCGAATCGTTTACGCGCCGAAGAGATACCTTTGCAATCCAAGATGATGAGTATCAGCGACATCTTCGATGCGCTCACGGCAAGCGATAGACCGTACAAGAAAGCGGTGCCCATCGACCGAGCACTCGACATTTTGAGTTACGAAGTAAAAGACGGCCACATCGATGCCGACTTGTTGCGCGTGTTTGTCGAAGCTAAACCGTGGACGACAATCGCGTCGCAGTAACTTCAATCCCAGACGCGTTGTCAAACTCTGTGAATCACGGTTTGCGGCGAAGTACTATATCCGCTTCGCGAACCACCAACGCATCGCCACTGGCCACTCGAATCACCGCTTCGATTCGATCGTCTTTACGTTTGCCAGAGACGATACCGAACATGCCATGTTTGTCCTGTACATCAACAGGATCGAATGCCGCGCGCACGTCGTCCCCTTCCGCTTTGCCGCGGAGTTT
>JANORL010000156.1:0-6444 GCA_031415295.1 Polyangiaceae bacterium
TTGGACGCTCGCGGGCGATTTCAGCGGTGAGCGGGCGATTGCCCCAGGACGCTTTCGAGATGCCCTCGAGGGCTCGTTGCGCTTCGGATTTGAGCACGCTGATGAACGCGTTTCGTTCACGTACGCGAATACGTTTCACGGCGTCTTTGTCGAGGCCGATGTGGTCAACCAAGAGTTGCTGAATGTCGGAGGACCGCACGCCGTCGCGTCGTCCGACACTGACGAAGATTTCAGCGTAGTCCGTCGCTCCGGCCGCTGTCGGGGCCGACGGTTCGGTTGCCCGATGCCCACCTTCGCGAGGCGAGACCGCACGAGGGTCGTCGCCAAGGATGGGCTGGTCGTCGCCTTCTTCTTCCGGTGGTTGCCACGTGGAGAAGTCCGCGTGACGCACAGGCGGGCGCGCAGGCGTTGCGGGCGGCGGTAACATTTCGGACGCCGTTACCGGCCCGACTGATACCGCCGAAACATTTTCTGGAGAGGACGGTCGCGAGCGTGAAGGCGGACGCGCTGGAACTGCGGGAGCTTCGTCTGGCACAGTGCGGGCAGCTGTTCGCGTGCTGGCCGGAGGTCGTGGCATTTCAGGACGCGTTTCACGGCGCAGACGAACTCGACGTTCGCGTGCTTCACGTGGTTCGCGTGCTTCACGTGGTTCGCGTGAATCACGTTCGAACGGAATGGCGACAGGACGCGCTTCGGTGGGCGTTACGGCTGGTGCAACAGCTCGAGGTTGGTCTGGAACAACCACAACAGGCGCAGGCGCGGCAACAGGCGCGGCAACAGGCGCAGGCGCAGCAACACGCGCGTGCGATGGTGCAGGCGTCGCTGCGGGCGCATGGGCTTTGGGCGCTGGTGGCGCTTCGACGCGTGCGGGCTTGGGTTTAGGCGGCAAAGGCGTTGCACGTCGCGCGGCTGACGCTTCGTCGCGTGCTGTGGGTCGTGCGCCGAGATGACTACGGAGCAGGCCGGCAACGATGCGTTCACATCCATCGTGCGAGAGCAGTCGGCGTGCGAGCGACAAGTCATCGGGATGCGTTCCTTGGGGCAGGAACGCTTCGGCGAGCATGTTGACGAGATCCGCTTCGTTGCGAGTTGCCACGTCGCCGTCGGAAGGAATTTGTTTTTCGATCGGACGAATTTTGTACGTCAGGCGCAGCAGGTACAGACCGCCGATGTCCCGCGGCGTGATGAGCGAAAGAGCCGTGCCGGTTCGTCCTGCCCGACCCGTTCGTCCTGTACGATGTACGTACCCTTCTGCGTCTTGCGGAAAGTCGTAGTTGATGACGTGCGTGACATGAGAGACGTCGATACCTCGCGCCGCTACGTCGGTCGCGACGAGGAAACGAAGTCGACCTTCACGCGTCGCGGACATCACTCGTTCACGCTCGGATTGTTGCAAGTCACCGTTGAGCCAATCGGCGTCGAAACCTTGACGAGTGAGAGCAGCGGAGACGACTTCGGTGTCGTCTTTCGTGTTGCAGAAGATGATCGCGCTTTCCGGATTTTCGACTTCGATGAGGCGCACGAGCGTCGCGAGTTTGTCCCCCGCAACCATGTAAACGAAGTGGTTGATTTCGAGTGCGCCGATGTGATCGCCGGACAACGTCAAGATGTCGGGCGAGCGGAGCTTGTTGCGGGCAATCCGTTCGATGTCGGGAGGAAGCGTGGCGGAAAACAGGAGTGTTTGGCGATCCGCGGGCAAACGTTCGAGGATGGCGCTGAGTTCACGCTCGAAGCCCATCGACAACATTTCGTCGCATTCGTCGAGCACGAGCATGCGGATGTGTTTGGTGTCGAGCGTGCCACGACGAAGGTGATCGAGGACGCGACCAGGCGTGCCGACGATGACCTGCGCACCGCCAGCAATGGCGTCGATTTGTTTGGGCATCGGCGCGCCGCCGTAGACAGGAACAACGCGAATTCCTTTGCGTTTTCCGAGGCGTTCGAGCTCTTGCGTCACTTGCACAGCCAGCTCGCGCGTGGGGCACAAAGCGAGCACTTGGACATGTGGAGTCGATCGTTTGACGATGTGATCGACGATGGGCAGACCGAACGAAGCCGTCTTTCCGGTTCCCGTTCGCGCTTGAACGACGGCATCACGTCCACGCGTCGCAGGCTCCCAAACAGCAACCTGCACAGGTGTTGGATTGAGATATCCAATCTCGACCAACGTTTCGCGTAGCTCTGCGGAAAGCGGTAACACGTCAAACGTGGGAACAGTGGGTGCAGAAGGCTCTTTCACCTGCTGAACGTCGTTTGTCCGAACGTCGGTGGCGCCTTGAGAAGTGGAGCTATGGTCAGTCATTCGTTCCTGCTGCGGTGTGCGTCGTCAGGGCACTCGAGAGGGCGCAGCGCGCTGAGGTAGATCAGATTCGACAATCGCTTGGACTTTGCGCCTGAGCGGAGCCAAATCACCAGCCTCGCGACGCACTGCATGTTCTTCCGCATAGCGGAGCCGTTCGATGGCGTCGAGTGCGCCTTCATCCTTGACGGAACCTCGGCACGTATCCCCGATACTGTCGACGTACTCCCATTCGGGGTTGAGCGCCGTACGGAATCGTTCGATGGCCCCGTCTTCGCCATCAGTCCCCGGAGCAGCCCGGCGCGCTCGTTCGACAGCTGACGCAAGGGCAGACAGCCCTTCATGGCAGGTCGTATACGGGGACGGGATGCGCGGTTGGTAAAATACCTGCTTCGTAACTTGCGCGGTAGCCGCGATGCAAATAACGACAATCAGGCTGTAATACACGATCACGGCCAGTGCACGACTGCGCTTGCGACCAGAAGCTGGCTTAGGCGTCGCTGTGGACATGACCTATGTGCTCCTACCCAGTTTGAGCATTTTGAGCATTTGGGGCTTCGAGTCGCCTGTGCCGCCCTGCGCCCCAAACACCGCAGGCAACAAGCCATTCATGACGAGAAAAGTCATGGCGAGAAAAGCGATGAGGCTTTTCAGTTGAGTTCGCTTTCCGGCCGCTCGGCCTGCTCCGCTTCGAGGAACGTTGCGGTGATTTCTCGTTCGAGCGCTGCCGTGATCTCATGCTCGATCGCTTCGGCATTTCCAGCAAGCCGCACGACGTTGACCGCATAAATGAACACACGTGTGCAGGGCGCATCCTCATGCATGTGGGGAAGACCAAGGTCGATACCGAAGTCTTCTTCGACCATGAGTCCATCGAGGATCACGAGCGCTCGAGGATCAACGCCCTCGGCAACCAACTCCACACCAGGCGCATCCGAGATGAACACGTCGGCGCCGTCGATGTATCGACGAAGCAACGGATTGAGCCCTTGGATCGCTTTCTGCGCCAGCGCCACGAATCCTTCGCGTTCCGGAGCCCACGGGGGCAAACCCATGGCTACGTCGAGTTCGCGGGCAAGCAGAAACGCGTGCGTCGCGCCGCGCATATCACCTTGTTCGTCGCGTACCAGACCCAAGTAGTATTGCGCTTCGGGATGCGTCGCCTCTTTGCCCGCCGCTTCTTCGATGAGTGGCGTCGCGCGCTCGACCTGCCCGATCTCGTAAAGCGCTCGACCCACCAAAAAAGAGTGGTTGGGATTTTCGTACGGGCCCGGAGGAATTTTCGCAACCACCTCCGCAGCGGCTTCCATGTCGGCTTTGGCAAGCAAAGCGTCGAACTTCAGAAGCAACGCGTCGATGACTTCTTCTTCGACTTCGGCAAGGTCGAGGGCTTGATCACACATGTCGATGGCTTGGTCGAAATCCCCGAGGGGATGAATGTAAACCTCGGCCGCATTCAGCATGGCTTCGAGGTAGGTTTCATCGAGCGCGATGGCTTGGCGGTAATTCTCGATGGCTTCTTCACCGTCTCCTTCGAGCGCGGCAACATAACCAAGAAGATTGTGGGCTTCTGGGGAACTGGGATCGAGTTCGATCGCGCGACGTGCTGAAGCTTCCGCTCCGCGCGTGTCGCCACGCTGCACGAGATCCCAACCGCGATCGAGATGGGCCGAAAACTGGTCCATAACGGGCTCAACAAGTGTGCCAAGGGGAAGGCCAAGTCAAGGGGAGCGGGCGTTTTACAACGCGAGCGGGCTGTCTCGAGGACGAACGGACACGGTGTTCGATGGGTGATCTCCAGGTTCTGCGACGTACTCTGCGGATAAAACTATTCGTGGACGACGACGATCGTTCCGCGGTTTTCCTTGGACGACCAGACGGCGTGCAAGCCGCGGGGCAGTTTGGGCTCGACCCAGAAGAAAATTTTCTTGGCATCGAGTGGGGAAAGATTGACACAGCCATGGCTCATCTCACGGCCGAAACTGTTGTGCCAGAACGCTCCGTGTAACGCGTAAGAGCCCTCGAAATACGCCACGTAAGGGACATCTTCGATGCTGTACGGCAAGTCGCCAGCGGCTGTCCCATCGCCATCCATCGTGACAGCAACGTGTTTCTCGCGAATGCGAAACGTGCCTTTGACCGTCGAGTGATCCTTCGCCTTGATGCTCGACTTGCGGCCAGGCGAAACGAGCGCGGCGTAGACAGGTTTGTCCCCTTCGATCGCCAGCAACGTTTTGCGCGTGATGTTCACGTCGATCCACTTCTCACCGGGGGCGAGATCTGCGGGCGGTGGTCCTGGTTCGGTCATCGTCATGTCGACGGCTTTCATCCACCAGCCCTCGGTGGTTTGTCGGTACACGACAGCCTTCACCGTCGCTTCGACACCCGTGAGGCCAGCCGCCGTAAAGCGCGGCGCTGGGCCTTTGACCTTCACGGTTTTCTGTTCCGTATCCACTTCGAACTTCGACGACTTGGATAGGATGAAGCCGATCTGTTTGACGCCTTCGGGTACATCGATGCCGTGCGATGTCGGTGGTTTGACGATGTACATGCGGTCGCTCGGCGCTACGAGGCCCGTCGTGGTTTTGTACCAAGACCGGCCGTTCCAGCCGAAGTTCTTGTCGACCGCGACGAAGAAGCCTTTGACCATGCGCTTGGCCATCGTCGCGTCGCTTTCTTTCTCCAGTTCGCCGAGCGTGACGTTGGGCGCTTTGCCCTTCTCTTGTTGCCACCAGGGCTTCGGAGGATCTTCGACAGGAGGGCCAGCGTCCAGAAGTGCAGCGACGTCCGCCGACGCCATCACCGGAGGCGGCGAGGGGGCAGGGCCGATGCGATCCGCTTCTCCAGGATCGTCGCTCGAGGGAACAGCGCCACCGACAGACGGCGGCAAAGAATCTTTCGCCGCCGTATCTTTTTCTTTCGGCGATGAACTTTCTTCCGTGTCGGACTCTTCTTCCGTCTTCTTCTTTTTCCGAGCCTTCTTGGCCATCTCCAAGTACGGCTCGTACTTGATCATGTCGTCTTTCGACGGGACGGATCGATACAGCGGTGTGCCGTGCGCCGTGTTGTACGCGTACTTGTACGGCAATACATCTTCGAGGTTCGGGGCCGTGATGCCCATCCGAATGCTCGGGTTGGCCATGTCGGTCGTGGCGTACTTCGCGCACACGTAACCGCCATCGAGCAGGTGGTACCAGCCCTTGGCGCAAGAAGCGTTTTTTACAGGCGTTGGATCCACAGGCGCTTTGCTACCGAGGCGCATGTATCCGAGACGTTTGTTGCCCGTTTCCATCGTCGGGTACACGGGCGTTTGCATCGCGAGTGCACCGAGGAGCGGACCGTCGTAAGGGGGGTCGGCGGCGATGGCAGTCGCATCCGTGGCGGCATCCGTACCCGCGTCGACAGCCGCAGGAGCTTGCACAGCGGATGCAACGTGCGTCGACGCAGACGGCGACGCCGCTCGAGGTTGCGGAAGATGGTTTGTCCGCGTGGGTTTGTCGGCGGATGCCCCTGGAGGTGCATCGCCATGACAGCCACTTGCCCACATCGCGAGGCCCGCGATGCTGGCGACGAGCGTGAAGCCCACGATGCTCGCGAGCATCGTCGACGGAGGAGCGCTCGCAGGCGCAGGTGCGTCAGCGGGCGGGCGCAACACAGGCGGACGTGAGTTCATCGGCGGCCTGGGTCGGGGCTGGTCTGATCGGGGTCGGTCTGTAGAAAAGCTGCCCATCGCTGAAGAAGGAGCCACGTCTTGTTTGAGGGGAGACGGGCTTCGACCTGTTCCTACCTGGTCCTTCATGATCATTCCAAGTTCTCTGCGAGGGTATTCGGCAGGCTGCTGCGCGTCGCGAAGCGTCGGTCGGACTTGCTCAGCGTGCGATGCACGCTCTCGCCGTCCTTCCTAGCTTCACGCCGCTCGCGACGCCCGCCGAACACCCTCTTGAAAGGACCGTGCCGCGGGCGGTGACGGCGCGACGAGCGCTGCTACCGTACCGACACTGTGGAAGAACGACGTCAGCCCCGTGGCTCGCGTGACACGCATCGAGTCGCAAGATTCGACTTCGTACGTGCACCTGCTCAACGTGCCTTTCGCATCACGATCATCGTGGCGTTCTTGCTGCACTTGCCGTTCATTCCAACTCGGC
>JANORL010000157.1:0-3063 GCA_031415295.1 Polyangiaceae bacterium
GTTTCCAGTTGTAATCGTCAAGCGTCACAGCAGAGGGGCGAAGGCGAGCCCCCGAGAAAAAACCACGAATCTCTCGCCCGTTGATTCCCGCTCCCACGATGGCTGGCGTGAGCCGCAGGCGTCCACTGTCCGAATCCGATAACACGAGCAGAATGGAATCGACCCCGTGTTCAAAATGGTAACCAATTCCTTCGCCTTCGAGCAAGCGCGAAACGAAAGCAAAATCCGTCTCGTTGTATTGCACGACGAACGGGTGCACGCGCGCGTCATCCAAACGTTGCGTATCGACGATGCGCCAAATGAAACGTTCTTGCGCCGGGCTGAAATCGATTCCGCCAAGATCGGGCGCCATTTCTTGCGCTCCGGCTTTTTGCATGAGTTTATCGGTTTGCAGGACCGTCTCGACAATTTGACGCAATGTTTTTTCTAGAAAAATGCGACAATTCTGGCGGTATTTGGCACGTATCCACGGAGGTGCCAGGATCAACCGAAGGGTTCGTCCTTCCGGTAGCGTTCCGATTTCTTCCGCTTCGATGACGATACCATGCACCGTCTTGTACATCGGGACCGATAACGTCGCGATTCGTAACGTTGCCCGCTTGCCAATGAGGTCGGCAACGGTTTGATTTCCCGTCGTATCGAGCAGCGTCAAATCATAACGATAAGGCCCTGAAAGTGATTCAGTGCCTTGAAAACGGACCACGCGAAGCGTTCCCCACGCATCCGGAATTCCCGGTACGCCTTCGCAAGCAAACGTAAAATCGTAGCTGCTCATAACTGTTCCTGGCGCCTTCGTTGACCCTAATGATTACGCTTCCGTGTTCGGGCCGCCTGCTTGATTGTCGATGCCAGACGCGAATAGACCCACCCCGGCAACTTCGATTCCATTTGCGGTGTACGACCCGCTAAAACCAGCAGCACTCAGCGACAATCCCGTGAGCGAAGTGCTGATTCCAGTCTCGGA
Organism: Polyangiaceae bacterium; assembly: GCA_031415295.1. Classification (GTDB taxonomy): domain Bacteria; phylum Myxococcota_A; class Polyangia; order Polyangiales; family Polyangiaceae; genus Polyangium. The sequence goes on from JANORL010000157.1 coordinate 965, forward strand.
TGCGCTCGCTCCGACGATATCGATGCTGATTCCGCTCATTGACAAGCCAAACCCTTCGGTCGAAACCTTGAATGAATCTTCATGATCGATTTCATGACCCACGATAACGAGGTGCAGCGGAGCCGTTCTTACAATGGCTCCGGTAACATCGAGTTTCTGCTGACCTCCACTCACGTCGAGAACGAGAGCCCCAACGGTCGTCTTGTTTGCACCGCTGATGACATTCTTTTCATTGCCGCCAATCGCAATAAGTCGCGCGGCACTGACGCCAAGCGCGTGGGAAGCGCATTTTTCGTCGACATTGCCGCCCACGGAAACCGACATCATCGCCCCGAAACTTTCAGCGACCGCGCCGGATACATTCGTTTTACAAGACGCACCATATGATTCCGTGACCATGGCGCCCACGGTTTCGGTGACATTGCCGCCAACCAGGTTCAATTGCGACACACCGACGGTGTTGACTTCATTGGCGCCGACATTGTGCGTGAAGTTTCCGCCAATACGGGTCGTGGAATTGCCACCAATCAAAATATCCTGATTGACACCAATCTTCAGCGTATCGTTGGCTCCCACGCTTTCGGTGCGCGATGCACCAATCGTTTCTGTATTGTCTCCGCCAACGGTCATCGTCGCATTGGACACGACGCTTTCTCGGCGCTTGTTCGCCACGTCCGTCGTTTGATCCTTCCCCGCATAATAATGCAACAATTCGCGTCCCGCCGCGTCGTCGTACATGATTTCGTTGTACGTACCTCCGCCAGGCGTCGAAAGCGATTTCATCGAACTCACAGGCGCCGCCGTATGAGCCGGCAAATTGGCCCCATTGTATACGCGCCCTGCAACCACCGGCCGGTCCGGATCGCCATCGTCGAAATCAACGAGCACTTCATCGCCCACGCGTGGATGAAACACCGATCCTTCGCCAGCACCCGCAAAGATTTGACTCACCCGCACCCATTGACTCGACGGCTCTTTTGCCAAGCGCGTGGCTTCCGTATCCCATCGGAATCGAATTCGGACGCAACCAATGCTGATTCCATCCGGACCACCGACATTGACTTCCGCCCCTGGAGCTCCGGGATCCGTCGTGACAATTGCGGTTTGTAAACCACGAATTCGAGGTTTCGGCGTCTTTCTCGCGGGACGAAAATGAGATTCCTCGATGGATTGCCCAACTCCTCGTCGCGCCAATTGGAAACGTGCTTCCCATGGAAGCGTTTTTTCGCCCGACGGGAGGGAAATTACGCCCTGCTGTTCGCCTCGTACGTCAATGGACGCGACCAAATATTCGCCATCGTGGTCTCCAAGGTCGTAGACGAGGTTGAAGACGGATCCGGCGCCCAGCAATCGAACCGATCCTGATCCCAACGCGTATTTCGATTCGATTCGGTAACGATCGAATCTTGCAGCAGCGACGGGTTTGCCCTGGCCAGGTGCATCGAAATAACTGCCAGGATAATGATACTCGACGAGATCACCCGTTCCATCACCAACTCGAGCTTGCATGTCGAGGTTCGGCTTTCGCCACTCGTAATCGTCGAGGACAATCGTTGTAGGACGCAAGCGAGCACCAAGTTTTACGCTGTCGACTTTGCGACCGGCGAACGATGGTCCAATCGGAAGATCCGGCGTGAGACGCGCCCGCCCACCGTCGTGATCGGTGAGGACGAGCAAGCACGTGTCGCCCCCGTTTTCGAAGTGAAATCCAATGCCTTCTTCTTCGAGCAAACGCGACACGAACGCGAAATCGCTTTCGTTGTACTGCACCACAAAGGGCCGCGCGCGCACGTTGTCGATGCGCGACGTGTCTTGAATTCGCCACGTGAAACGTTCGAGTGCTGGCGTGTACGTCGGTGCGCCGTCGTCTGTTTCGACATCGACGACATCTGTGCGCTGCATGAGCGGATCACCTTCGAGAACCGCCGTGATGATCTGTCGCAGCGTTTTATCAAGAAAAACCCGACATCGTTGTTGCCGCATCGCTCGCGCCCAAGGTGCCGCGAGCACGACGCGCAAAAGCGATCCTTCGGGTACATCGTCGAGATCCGTCGCTTCTTCGACAATCCCGTGGACGATCTTCCACGCCGGAATCGATG
>JANORL010000158.1:0-5079 GCA_031415295.1 Polyangiaceae bacterium
CTCGAACGGCCCTAGTCAGTGCATTCGTCGGGCTCGCTTCGCGACCCGACTCTTGCACTCTAGCCAGTTTACGATGGGGGGCTACGCCCCCATACCCCCGAGATCGTTGTGATCCGCTTTCATCTCTGGTGGGTGAGGCGCTCGATTCGCTTAAATCAGCGCTTGTGGGGCTAGGGGGCGAGGTGCGCAAACGGTTGCGATATCTGTTGAACGCTCTCTTAGAGCGTTTCGAGGTACACGACGAGATCGTCAACCTGCGCCGAGGTCAGATGCGAGGTGACGCCGTGTTTGTCACCGCCGCCGCAAGCGTCGCTGCCGTCGAAACGGGCTCGCAGGGTCGGTGCGCATCCGTCGTGCATGTAGGGCGCACGATCGGCAATGCCCATGAGCGTGGGAACTTGGAACTGTTTGCCCGTGCCGACATCGGCAAACAGGTTGTTCGTGAGTTTGGATCCGCTGTGACACGAATTGCACGCGGCCTTCTCGTCGTTGTAGATGGCTTTGCCCCGCTCGATCGCGGCTACGTCCACCGGCGCTGATTGTTGAAGCGTGGGCACCGAGTCCATCCAGCGTTGGATGAGCCGCGAAAGACGTGGTCCTTGCGGTGTGCCACCCATGCGATTGACGAAGACTTCACTCATGATGTGACCAACGTCCTGCATGTCGCCGTCCCAATGCAACGGCGCGGTTTCCGAAATGCCACCACGCACCGTCTGGGTTCGTCGCGGACCAATCGCCTCGAAGTTCCATGTGCGCGCGTCGTCACCAGCACCGGGATGGCATGAAGCACAAGCAATGGACGTCGACATGCCCGTGGACAGCCCCGGACTCTGATGGAAAACGTCATGTCCCGTGTCCTTGCGGCTTTCGCCAGGCAACGAGATCACCGTGTTGAGACCCGGGATGAAGAGTGCTGCGGGTTCACGAAGCTGCACGACAGCCGTTCCATCCGCGAGATACGCAGCAGCGACTGGTTGTCCAGGCGTGGTTTGCGTGTCCGGACCTTGGCAATCTTCGTGTTTGTCGTCGTCGGTGATGTTGACCAGCGCCTTTTTCACGATCGCATTGCTGCCCGCAGCCACGATCGTGACTTCAGTACCCGCAGGCGAAACCGCGATATCGACGGGAAGTGCCGCACCAGACAGTGAATTTCGCCCCATCGGCGCGATGTGGATGGGCGTGTCTTGGCCGGGTTCGATCTCCGTGATGGTCGTTTGCACAATGCCTTCATCGCAACCGCCGCCGCTGTAGCCACCAGGTTGCGTCGTGATGACCGGACTGCTCATGGCGCGTTGATGGACCATGAATGCGCCGCCATTTTTCCGACTGACCATGCGCCAGGCGACCGCGGGATCGAAGTCATTCATCGCGCCCGTGTTGAAGTTCAAACGGCTCGCCTTCGCAGGCGTTTGTCGTTGCCAGATTTTGCCTTCGGATCCGACGACGAGAACTTCCGCCGAACGCAGACGGCTGACGAGTAGTTTGTCGCCTTGGACGACGACGTCTCGAAGGTCGCGGTCGAGTTTCAAAGTCCGAACCGTCGCTCCACCTGCTGCAGGGAACGTAACCAGTTCGCCACCGGCACAAGCCACGTGGATCTGATCACTTGTGGCGTCGAATGCGATGCCTCGTGGCGCCGCACAAACATCTCGGCGATCGGTGAGTTTGCCCGAAGCGATGTCGACCGTAGCAACAGCACCACCGGCCATGAGCACGACGTGGGCCTTGCCGCTGTTGTCAATCGCTACGCGGCCCGGCTGATCACCGTCTTCGAGCGCAACTTTCGCCTTCAGTGCCGATGCATCAACATCGACAATCCAAACGACATCACGATCGGTATCCGCCGCGATCGCCGTGTGGCCATCGGGCGCAATCGCCAGCGTGCCGCCGTTGATCGGCGGAGGTGCTTTGGCAGCTACGACGATGTCCTCTTGTGGGACCAACGTTTCAGTACCTGAACAACCGGCAGCAATGGAGCTTCCGGCAAGGGTCATGAGAAGCAATGCAAGTGCGCGTCGAGGATGGGTGGATCGCATGAGGCCTCCGCGGTCGTGCCTGGCAAGAACAGCGCCAAGCGTGAATCAGCATTGTTGCCTCTTTGCCTTCCCGCGCCAACTGGCCTTGGGACGCAGAATGTCCGTTCTTCGAACACGTCGCGAAGACTGCCGTCCGTAACGCCTCGTTCACAGTCTTGGCAGCATCTTTTACATGCATCGCCGATGCGTTTCGCAGTGCCGCACATCGATCCATGGGGACGTGCCGCAATGTGTGCCACCGCGAGCAGCCATGACGGTTACGTCAGACCAACTCGATACACTGGTCGAACAAGCCTCCCTGCACACTCACGAAGATGCTTTCCGAGGTGACTTCGAGGCGTTCCAAGTTCACCGACAACAAGAACTTCGTCGCGCGAATCGTTTCTTTCGGATCGAAACGAAATTCTACGCCTCCTGGAACCTCGACCGCGCGTCCCGAGATCCTTGGAGGCACGACGAGATCAAAACGGCGCAGAGCGATTTTCATCTGCGGTCCAGTGTTCGCGAAGTAAATACCGGCGACTCGTTGCTCGAACACGATCTCACCTCGGCCTTCGAGCGCTTCGATGACGGCGGCTTTGAGCGCGCCACCTGCAGCGGCTTCGACGACACGCGCCAGTGACAATCGCCCTCCACGTCGCAGTGCGGGAATGCTCGACGCGATCAACGATTCGACCGCGGGGCGCAAGCCGGGGCGTTTGTGCGTCTGCGTGGGCATGATGGATTCTCCGAGACCAGATCGAATGCATGCGTCGCGCCGTCCATCGGGCGCTCGATCCGTGCATTCATGACGCAATAGCGTTCGTGCAGGAGACAATGAAAAGAACGACATAAACGAAGCTTCGCCAAACGCGTAAGCCAGGTACAAAAAATCGTCGACGATTTTGCGAATTATTGTAATGGCTGCTGCGCCAACGCCAAAACATTCATATTAAATTGCTTGATATGCCGTGCCAAGCCTGCCAATGGTCGATTCATGATTCGTATATCGATTCCTTCGCGTCTCGTGGCTATCGCGAGCGTGACCACAGGGCTCTTTGCATTTTCCTTTAGCGAGAATGCATTCGCTGCGACGTACCAAGTTGGTCCTAGCAAACCATATCGCCAAATCAGTCAAGTCGCGTCGCTTCTCAAACCCGGCGACATCGTCGAAATCGATGGCGATGCCACCTATTCCAGCGTGTCGTTATCGAAAAACGGGACGGCACAAGCAAAAATCACCTTGCGAGGTATTTTGCGAAATGGAAAACGTCCGGCAATCAAAGACGGAGTAAACACCATTGCGCTGAATGCGAGTCACTACGTTCTCGAGCAGCTCGATGTATCCGGAGGCAGTTCGCGGTGCATCTTCCATCACGGTGACGGCATTACGGTGCGTAATACCGTGGTCCATGACTGCCCTGCCCAAGGTATTCTTGGTGCCGATACCGGATCGGGATCGCTGACCCTCGAACGGGTCGAGGTTCATCATTCGGGTCAAGGAACTCAACGACACCAGATCTACATTGCGACGGATGAACAGATGTATCCGAATGCTGTTTTCCGGATGCAATATTGTTACGTGCACGATGCCAATGGCGGGAACAACGTCAAGAGTCGCGCAGGTCGTAATGAGATCTATTACAACTGGATCGAAGGCGCGACCTATCACGAGTTGGAACTCATTGGATCCGAAGAATTTCCAGTGGGGCTCACGCGTTAAGATGCGGATGTGGTGGGTAATTTTCTGCTAAAAACGACCGGGTCGTCCGTCGTGCGTTTCGGAGGCGACGGTACCGGGGAAACGAATGGTCGATATCGTTTCGTGAACAATACGGTTATCGCGAACAATACAACGAAAACCGTGTTCCGCTTGTTCGATGGCCTCGAAAGCGTCGAGATGCACAACAACGTTTTCGCGGGTCCAGCAGGAAGTACCTTTGCGCTGATCCGGGATATCGAAGCGAAATGGGCGAAAGGTTACGCAATCATCGGAGGTTCGAACAATTGGGTTCCTACCGGGAAAGCGACGCCTTCGCAATGGAAGAATACGCGCAGAGGAAGCGATCCAGGATTCGTCAATGCGAGTACGTTCGACTTCACGCCGCTGCCAGGAAGCCAATTGCGAAATGCTGGCAACCTAGCGCCCACGAGTCCCGTGGAAGCGCCGTTTCCGAATCCGCTGAATTTGCCGCTTTTTGTGCCGCCGCGCCAAAAGATCGAGGCTCCACGCCTGCGATTGAGCGACGGAGCCATTGATATCGGGGCCATCGAAGCGGGGCAAGCAAAACAATCCGAGCAGGCAATTTCGTCAGATGAACAAAGTGACGAAATTCAAGAACAAGACGAGCCGGAGACAAACGAAGTGGAACAGGGCTTGACCGAGAATGGGTCGATCGCGTGTTCGTTTGCGCCAGGAACATCGACGAATACTGCGGGATATGGTGTGCTTTTCGGGTTGGTGATGTGCGCTGGGATTCGTCGACGGCGGTGACGAGCCAGTCAGACATGACCCGTAGGTGCTTCGCGACAATGCGCGATCCCGCCGTAAGAACCATCATCATGGCGAATCAGGTCGGGAAGGGCGCGCCGCACATCACTCCGGCGTAAATGGGATAACGCTCGACCCCACCTTTGAGAAACACCCTTCGGACGCGTTCGCGAGATGCAACGAAGCGGCAAACGTCAATCAGCCAAAACTTAAAACATGGGGCCGTGTACGCGGCCAAGTTCATGAATGTGGAACCTGCCAAATTCGTGAAAGCGATAGCGTCACAGATTTGGCGAAATGACGATCAAGGTTTTCCTTCCACCCAACGCAGCGCAGGCAATCCATCGATGCTTTCGGCGTTGCGGGTGCGTTGGTATTCATCGAGTTCTTCGAGCCCTTTACGATCGACCCAATCAGTCAGCTGCTTTCGGTCGTTTTTGAATTCATAGAGGGGCACGGCATAACCGCATGAATCGGCGATTCGAGTGACATCAATGTGGATGATGGCGCGGGCCATCATAGAATTTGGAAATGATGTGGCCATTCTAGTGAATTCGGCGTCGATTTTTTCGA